>JANMWU010000307.1:0-33605 GCA_031380785.1 Gemmatimonadaceae bacterium | reverse complement strand
GACGGCGAAGAAAATTGCGATGGCGTCGCGCACGCTGAACTGGTTTGGCGGCGAGGCCGGGATACTCGGCACGCAGGCTCCGCCGGGCGCAGCGTTGCCGTCGATGGATACGGCGGGGCGGACGGCGATTCCGCTGGGTGCACCGTCGTCAACGCCGGTGGAGAAGCCCGCGCCGAAGAAGTAGCATCAGAATTTCCTGTCGTTGTTTCCTGCGTCAACGGCCGGCTTTTTTCTGACGATCGAGCCTATGCCGCGGCTGGACAGCGCAGCCGTGCCTCATACTGGATGGTGATGTTCTGTCCGCTGTTCGCTATCGGCCTGGTGCTTCTCTTCCTGTGGTGGCGAGGACCTTCGCGCAGACAACGCATGCGCTCATATGAGCCTCGTGGTTGGTGGTGTCATCAGCTCGCTCGCCAGCGTCCTCATGAAGGCCAGCGTCCAGCAGTGTCTGTTACAAAAATGTCGCTGTAGGAATCGTCGGCGGGCGGCTGGCCGGCTGGTTCGTTTCGCCGCTGCACGGCACTGGAGCGATCAATGAAGGCAACTTCCTCGCGCAGTCGCTGCTCGCATCGTTCCCGGCTACAGCGGCGCACTGTCATCCAGAACGGGCTCGGCAGCATCACGAGACATCTGCGGCAGAGTCAGCCGTCTCGAAGCCTCGTGAGAGTATTGCGCCCGACGTGGCGTTTTTCATCAGCATCGGACTGCAGAGTCTCACGTGCGTGACGCTATTGGTCGCTACTCGACAATTCTTGGGTCGCACTGCATGTTGGTCGTCCGCACGCCACGATGATGCAGAAGCAGTGCTGCTGAGTGCGATTGCACCTGTTGCACGCATGTTTCGTGTCGGAGACGGGAACGAGTGTGCCGCTCTGACAATTCACAGGGGGAGGAACGCATGGTCGCGAACGTGAAGGGCCGGTCTCCCGGCGCTGCAGACACCGGTGCAACCGCGACCGCCGCGAAGGACGCCGCGGAACAGTCAGTCATCGGCGAGAATTTCATCACCGTGTATCGCCGCTACGTCGAAGCGTTGCGCGACATCCACGCTCGTGTGCAGCGACGCTATTTCGATGTACAGGCTGATTACTCGCGCACTGTGCACGATATCCAGTGCAAGAGCCACACGGCGCGCGCGGAGGCATTCCGCAACTACGTCAGCCGGATGCACGAGGCTCGCGGGGACGACGCGCACCGTCTCGCGTGTGACGCCGAGCACCAGTACATGAAAGACATCGAGGCGGCGCATGCGATTGAGCAAAAGGCGCTCGCGGACGCGAACAGCGTGGCGGCGAATGCCGTGCAGCAAGTCAACGATCAGGCGGCCACGGATCGTGACGCCGCACGCGTCGCATATACGTCGGAAGTTCGCGACGGTTTTGCCAAATCTGATCCACAGGCGCTCGGACCCGAGGTCATGGCGCTGATTGGGCAGAGCCTTGTGGCTGCATCCAACGCCGCCGGGCAACACGCACTGCACTGACACCTGCAAATCGGGGAGGCGTTCAGCGTTGGCGCCGGTATAGCACTGGCGTTTCGCTGCTGACGCCTGCCTCAGCTCGTTTCGAATCGTCCGCGGCGGCGCGCCGTACCTCGCGCCTGTGGATCGCCGCTCCAGTGCATGATGTGGAGGATGTGTCGTGCTCACACTCGGACTCAGCGGTGGCCTCGATCTCACGTACCAGCGACGGGAGTATCTGTTTCCGGCCGGCACGTGTCACGACGCAGCGGCGGTGCTGGCGGAAGACGGACGCATCGTCGCAGCAGTCGAGGAAGAGCGTCTCAACCGGATAAAGCACACCAGCAAGGGTGCGGTTCATGCGATCCGTTTCTGCCTCGCGTCGCGTGGCATTTCGCTGAAGGACGTCGATGCGGTGGTGTACTCCGGATCGGAGGCGGGATGTGCACAATGGACGCAGAATGTGTTCTACGGCACGCACAACGCTGCGCCGGTGACGACGTTTCGCGAGTTGCTGCGCGACATGTTTCAGGACGGAGTTGGACAGGCACTCGATGACGGTCAGCTGAGATTCGTACACCATCACCTCGCCCATGCCATCAGCGCCCACCTTCAGTCGGGGCAGCGTGAGAGCCTCGTCGTCACATTCGACGGCGCCGGCGACGGGCTCTCGGGCAGTGTGACGCATTGGCGAGACGGCCGGTATCGCGTCCTCGCTACCTACACTGATGCGAAATCGCTCGGCCTGCTCTATGACCGCGTCATCGCGATGCTCGGCTTCGGTTTCACAGAAGAATACAAGGTCATGGGCCTTGCTCCCTACGGCGATCCGCAACGTTTTCGTCCCGCGCTCGCGGCGCTCTATACGCTCCTGCCTTACGGCGACTACGAGATCAATTGGCACCTGCTCGAGTCGCTGTATGCGCTCGCGCCCGTGCGCAAGAAGGGACAGCCGATTCTGCAGGAGCACATGGATATCGCTGCGGCACTGCAGGAAGCCGTGGAGCGCGTCGTCTTTCATGTCCTGAACTGGTTTCGCGCCACCACCGGACTCACGTCACTCTGTCTCGCCGGCGGCGTCGCGCACAACAGCACGCTGAATGGTCGCATCCTGTATTCCGGCATGTTCACCGAGGTGTTCGTGCAGCCAGCCTCGCACGACGGCGGATGCGCCATCGGTGCCGCGCTGCTGCCGTTTGTTGCGCCACAGGGCACGGAGGTGCCGTTCACTCCGCGCCAGTTCGATCGCATCGAGGACGTGTTCTGGGGTCCGTCGATCGGTACGAGCGCAGAGATTGACGCGAGTCTCCAGGCGTGGGGCGTGATGCTCGATGTGACGCGGGAATCCCGGGTGGCGCAGCAGGCAGCGGCGCTTCTCGCCGACGGGAAAGTGCTGGGCTGGGTGCAGGGCCGATCGGAGTTTGGTCCGCGCGCGCTCGGCAACCGCAGTATCGTGGCCGACCCTCGCCCGATCAGCCACAAGGAGCTCATCAACAGCATGGTGAAGAAGCGTGAAGGCTACCGCCCGTTCGCGCCCGCCGTGCTGGAGGAACATGCGACCGATTACTTCGAGCTGCCGCGTGATGGTGCGTCGGCGCCGTTCATGTCATTCACGTTGCGCGTCCGGCCGGAGGCACGCGCACTGCTCGGCGCGACGACGCACATCGACAACAGCGCCCGGACACAGACGGTCTCGAAGCGCACGAATCCGGCGTTCTGGAACCTCATCGATGCGTTTCGTGAGATCACCGGCGTGCCGGTCATCCTCAACACGTCGTTCAACAACAACGTCGAGCCGATCGTCGATTCCGTTGACGATGCCGTCACCACGTTCCTGACGACCGGCCTGGATGCGCTTGTCATTGGCGACTGCCTGATACAGCGGCACCCTGACTGGCGCGGCCGAATCCTCGATCTATCCGCTGGCCTTCCGCCGCATGCGCGCCTCACTGAGACCATCGCGCTCAATGCGGACGGCAACTTCGCCACTGTGCATGCGATCGCAAACACGTACAATGACGAATCTGTTGCGCTCTCAGCGCGATTCTTCCACGCACTGCGGCAGCAAAGAACCGACCGCAGCGTGCGCGCGCTGCTCGCAGCGGCGAACGGTGAGCTGAACGCTCTGCAGGACGAGGCGTGGATGCTGTGGGAACAGCGCGTGATCGTATTGCGTCCGATTGTGCGTGCGAGAACAGCAGCCGCTCCTGCGCCGCAGACGGTGAGTCGCGCGAACGACACGTGCGCGGCTGGCAGCGCGACGCAACCGGCGGCGCTGTGACGGCGCTTGAGTCTGTGTTTCCGTCGTCGTGGGCGCAGCGCCGACTCTGGTTCATCCAGACCATGCTGCCGCACAGTACCGCGTATAACATGGTTGTCACCGCTCCATTGCCCGAACCACCGCGCCTGGACGCGTTGCAGGGTGCGCTTGACGCATTGGTCGAGCGTCACGAAGTGCTGCGCACAACGTTTCGCGTGCGCGACGGTGAGCCGATGCAAGTCGTCGCGCCTCCGGAGACCGTGCGGCTCTACGCTGCCGAGGCGACGAGCGAGCCGTCGCATGCGGCCGCAGCCGCGTGCGCCGAACCGTTCAATCTCGCTGACGGCCCGCTGGTCCGCGTGGTTGTCAGCCAGACGGCGGAGCGGCGCAGCGTGCTCGTGCTCGTGATTCACCACATCATCGCCGATGCTCAGACCATTCGCATTCTTATGGGCGAGTTGGATGCGCTCTATCGGGCGCGAGCCAACGGCGAGGTGGCGCCGCTGCCAGAAGCCGCCTTGCAGTACGCTGACTACGCGGTCTGGCAACGTCGCGCGCTGACCGGACGGCGGCTGGAGCGTCTCACCGAATACTGGACGCATCGATTGCATGGACTGCCTGTTCTCGAACTGCACCACGATCACGAGCGCCCGGCACCAGGATCCCAGCGCGGGGATGTGTATGCGTTCCGCATTCCGAACGACGTGGTTGCCCGGCTGCGGACAGTGGCGCGCGACGCATCCACCACACTGTTTGCGACGCTGCTCGCCGGGCTCGCGGTCGTGCTGGCACGGTGCGGCGCGCAAGGATCGCTGGCCATTGGAATTCCGGTCAGTGGCCGAGCGAAGCCAGAGTTGCAACAGGTCGCTGGGCTCTTCATCAACTCGGTGGTATTCCGCGCGGACGTTCGCGACGAAGAATCATTCGCGGCTCTGGTGCGACGCGTCGGTGCCAGTCTGGCCGAAGATCTGAGCCATCAGGAAATGCCGTTCGATCTGCTGGTGGACGCGCTGGGCGTGAAGCGGCGCGCCGACAGCAATCCACTCTTTCAGGTGATGTGTCAGCTGCACATGGCCGATGCATCCGGTGCGCCTGCTCAGTCGGCCCTTGAAGCGTCATCACCCGACCAGAATCTGACGGCGCAGCTGGATCTCTCGCTGATGCAATTCGAATTGCGCGATGGGGCGATTGACGGTGGTGCAGTGTATGCGTCGGACCTGTTCGAGCGCGAAACCATATCGGCGCTGATGGATGCCTACCTCCTCGTGCTGGCCGAAGGATCACGCCGCGGCACTGCATCCGTCGCCAGCCTGCCGCTGCTGAGTGCAGCGCGCCGGGATCGCATGCTGCTCGCCTCCGCCGGCGACTCGCAGGCGTGGGATCCGAACACACTGCTGCATGAGCTGGTGGCGACTGGCGTGCAGTCGTCCCCAGCGTCACTGGTCGTCGACGCGAACGGCGCCGTGCGGACCGTGACAGACGTGTCGCGCGACGCCTTGGCGGTGGCGAGTGCACTTCGGCGGCACGGCATCGCGCCGGGCGACATCGTGGCCATCTGCATGCCACGGTCAGTTGCACTCGTTGTGGCCGTACTGGGTGTGTTGAATGCGGGCGCAGCCTATCTGATCATCGATGATGCGGCACCAGCCGCACGCCGACAGTTCATCCTCGACGATTGTCGTGCGGTCGCCGTGATTGTCGCACCGGACCACGAAGCACTGGCGCTCGGGCACACGGCGATCGTACTCGATGCTGACACGCTCTCAGCGCCACCGCTGCCACGCGCCGGGATGTCAAGCGCGGATCCAGCGTACGTCATCTACACGTCCGGCTCCACCGGACAGCCCAAGGGCGTCGCGATTCCGCATCGCGCGATCGTGAACCACATGCGGTGGATGTCAGCGCGATTTCCGCTGGCGGCGCACGACCGCGTGTTGCAGCGGACGCCACTGACGTTCGATGCATCGGTGTGGGAGTTGTTTGCGCCGCTTATCGGCGGTGCATCGCTGGTCCTTGCGCCGCACGCCACTCTGTTCGACCCCGCAGAGCTCGGCGCAATGATCCGACAGCAGCTCGTGACGACCGTGCAGGTTGTACCGACATTGTTGCGGGCACTGCTCGATCGCGACGAACTGCCGCGCTGTCAATCGCTGCGTCGCATTTTCTGCGGAGGGGAAGCGCTTTCATCCGACGTCGCATCGCGCACACTCGCCGCACTGCCAGTGGAGTTGTGCAACCTGTACGGTCCCAGCGAAGCGACTATCGATGCGACGTTTCACATCTGTGGCGCATCCGACGCCGCTGGTCAGTCGCCGATTGGTCGACCAATTGCCAACGTATCGGCACTGGTGCTCGATACCCACGGCGCGTTGCTGCCCGCAGGCGTACCGGGTGAACTGTACATCGGGGGCCCGGCAGTCGGCCTGGGCTACATCGATCGTGACGAAGTCACAGCGGCGCGATTCGTTGACGATCCGTTCGAACCCGGCCGCCGGATGTTCCGCACCGGTGATCGCGTGCGGAGGTCGCATGACGGCATCCTGCACTTTCTCGGTCGACTCGACGATCAGGTGAAGCTACGCGGCTTCCGCATCGAACCGGGCGAGATCGACGCCATGCTGCTGCTCCATCCGTGCGTGCGCGAAGCCGTGACGGTCGTGCGTGACTTTGGCGCACAGGACCAGCGACTGGTGGCGTGCGTGGTGCCACAGTCCACGCAGGACAACGAAACGCTCGCGTTCCGGCTGATCGCCTGGCTGCGGGAACGTCTGCCAGCGTATCTCGTGCCATCCATGATCGACCTGCGCACGGCACTGCCGCGCACCTCGCACGGCAAGGCCGATCGACGCGAACTGGCCATGGTTCGCGCTGACGCGCCGGCTGGGCCGGTGTCGTTGGTGACGGCAACGCCTCGCACCGAACACGAGCGCGTGATCTGTCGCTGCTTCGAGCGCGCATTGAAATCGAACGTCATTGGAATCGACGACGATTTCTTTCTGACCGGCGGCCACTCACTGCTCGTCGTGCAGCTCGCCGAGCAATTATCGCTAGCGCTCGGAAGCTCGGTGACGGTGGTCGACGTATTCGAGTTTCCGACGCCTCGCGAACTCGCGCGCGCTGTCGCAGGCCGCGAAGCACAGCGGCCTGGCAGCCGCGCGGAATCGCACACGACAGCCGGAGTGACCTGATAATGTCACGTGATCAGCGCAAGTGGTCCGCACCAGGCGGGCCATGGCGGGGCGACGGGATTGCCATCGTCGGCATCGCCGGGCGCTTTCCGCAAGCGAAATCGGTGCAGGAGTTCTGGAGCAATCTGTGTGAAGGGCGTGACTGCATCACGCGGCTGACTGACGAAGACCTCCAGGCTGGCGGAGTGGACCCGGCGCTGATCGCAAATGATCGTTTCGTGCGCGCCGGCGCGGTGCTCGACGACATCGATCTCTTTGATCCTGGCTTCTTCGGCATCAGTCCGCGCGAAGCGGAATCGATGGATCCCCAACAGCGTCTGTTTCTTGAGGTCGTGCAGCACGCGCTCGACGACGCGGGCGTTGATCCGCAACGTGTTGCGGGAACAATCGGCGTGTATGCGGGCGCACGGCTGAGTGGATATTGGCTGCGGCTGATGGCAGATCCAAAGTTCATGGCCACACTTGGCTGGCATCAGGTCGCCGCCGGTAACGACAAGGATTTTCTGCCGGCTCAGGCGTCATTCCGCTTCGACCTCCGTGGGCCAAGCGTGAACGTGCAATCGGCGTGCTCGACATCGATGCTGGCACTTTCGCTGGCATGTGATGCGCTGGTAACGGGGCAGTGCGATGTCGCACTCGCCGGTGCAGCCTCTATCGCCGTCCCTCACCGCACGGGTTATCTCTATCAGCCAGGCGGCATCGCGTCGTCGGACGGCGTGTGCCGACCGTTCGACGTCAAGGCCGATGGGTCGGTGCTTGGCAACGGCGTCGCGGTGGTCGTGCTGAAACGGATTGACGCCGCGCTCACCGCCTCTGACCGCATCTATGCCGTCATCCGCGGCATTGCCATCAACAACGACGGTCATCGGAAAACCTCTTTTTCCGCACCAAGCGTGCAAGGTCAGGCCGACGTCGTCGCGCGCGCGATCGCGAATGCGGGGGTGTCGCCGTCCGATCTCGGGTATATCGAAGCGCACGGAACGGCGACGTCGCTCGGCGATCCCATCGAAATCGCCGCACTGGCGCGCGTGTTCGCTGATGTGAAGCGGAGTGCAGCGTGCGGCATTGGATCGGTGAAAGGAAACGTCGGGCATCTCGATCCCGCGGCCGGAATCACGTCGCTGATCAAGGTCGCGTTGTCGCTCCATCACGCCGAAATTCCTGCCAGTATTCACTTCGAAACCCCGAATCCGGCGATCGACTTTCCCGGCGCCGGTTTACGCGTGGTGGCGACGCGGGAAGGTTGGCCGCGCAGTGCCGTGCCACGGCGCGCCGGCGTCAGTGCGTTTGGCATCGGTGGAACGAACGTGCACGCAATTCTCGAGGAAGCTCCGGAGGAGTGGGGCCTGTCTGGCGAGCCTGCGGACCAACTGCTGGTGCTGTCCGCAAAATCGCCCGGTGCGCTGCAAATCATGGAAGCCGAACTGGCAGCTGCGCTGCTCGCCACGCCGGACCGCGGTCTGCGGGATGTGGCGTACACACTCGCGCTGGGCCGACGAGAGTTCGCCAATCGCCGCGCGCTCGTCGCGTCGTCGGCGGGTGATGCGGCAGCGCAGCTGCGTACGGCGTCATCGCCCGGCGGACCAGTACCGATGCCGGAGCGCAACGTCGTCCTGCTCTTTCCCGGCCAGGGCGGACAGCACGTTGGTATGGGACGAGATTTGTACCGTGACCAACCGGAATTCCGCGCTGCAATCGACGCCGTTTTCGCGGTCGCGGAGACGGAGTGCCGCATCGATCTAAGAGCGCTGCTGCTTGCGCACGGCACGCAGCATGATGTGACGCTGGACGTTCAACGAACTGACATCGCGCAGCCGCTCATCTTCGCGATCGGATACGCGTGCGGCCGGATGTGGATGGACTGGGGGGTACGTCCGACCGCGTTGCTCGGCCATAGCGTCGGCGAACTCGTCGCCGCAACGCTCGCCGGCGTCTTCTCGCTCACTGACGCCGTTCGGCTGGTGTGCGCGCGCGGACGATTCATGCAACTGATGCCTGGCGGAGCGATGCTCGCGGTCGCCCTCAATGCCGACGAGGCGCGCGACCTCGAGTCGAACGATCTCCGGATCTCCGCCTTCAACGCCCCCAGGCAACACACCGTGTCCGGGTCCTGCGCCGCCATCGATGCGCTGGCCTTGTTGCTCCGCGATCGCCGCGTCGAACATCACCGTCTGGTCACGTCACATGCGTTTCATCACCCGATGATGACGAACGCAGCGACGGAATTGCGAGACGTGCTCGCCTCCATTTCGCGCCATCCTGCGCGCATACCCTGCCTGTCGGGCGTCACGGGCCGTTGGCTGCAATTGGAGGAAGCGACCAGCGTGGGCTACTGGGCAGATGCGGTCGTGGCGCCAGTGCGGTTTTCCGATGCGGTGCGTTCACTCACCGACACGGCGGGCAGTGATGGCGTATGCACCTCCACTGCGCCGTCTGTGTTCATCGAGTGCGGCTCGGCGCGCACACTGGAGTCGCTCGTGCGCGCTCACACCACGCAGACAGACGCTGTCTTCGCAGGCAGCATGGCCGCGCGCGGCGAGGCGCAGTCGGACCGCCGCGTGCTGCTTCGCGCGCTTGGCACGATCTGGCAGGCAGGTATCGCCATCAACTGGGAGCAGGTCTGGCGGCACACTCCGGCGCGTCGCACAACGCTGCCACCACATCCATTTATCCGAACGCGGCACTGGATCGAAGCACCGCCACCCACCGCCCCGCAGGAGAACGCGAGCATGCACCGACGACTGTCCGAACACTGCTTTGCGCGCACGTGGCTCCCCGCACCGCTTCAGAATACGATGGCGCGTGACACGGTTGGAACGTGGATCGTGCTCATCGACGGATCGTGGCTTGGACAGGCGTTGTGTGATCGACTCCGTCTGGCCGGCGCGCGCGTGGTCACGGTGCTTGCGGGTGCGCGCTTTCAAGCCGTATCCGATCTGATGTTCTGTGTGGATCCCCAGTCCGCGGAGAGCGCCGAACAGGTCGTGGCAGCGGCGGAGATTGGCGACGGCCCGGTGCACATCGTGAATTGCTGGATGTCGTGTGTTCCGCCCGGCGCACTGACGGTCGAACGCGGGGCCACCGGCGTGCTGCTCAGCCTCACCGCGCCAGTGAACTTCCTGCAGGCGCTGGCGCGTGCACGCAAACATCCCGCGTCCGTGCACACCATCACCTGCCGCGCCTTTTCAGTCATCACCGACGAACCGATTGAACCGGCGGCGGCGCCGGCGCTTGGCCTGATCCGTGTGCTGCCACAGGAGATTGCTGGAGCTCGAGTGCGGCTCATTGATGTCGCTCCAGTCGACAACAGCATCGACGCGCGCGCGCTGATTGAACAGCTGGTGAGCGAACTCATTTCGACGGAGGCAGAACCCGTAGTGGCGTATCGCGGCGGCCACCGCCTGCGGGAATCGTTCGCACCCGTTGTCCTGCCCGATGCAGCGGTCGCTTCATCGCGCGTGCGTGCCGGCGGCACGTATCTCATCACCGGTGGCTTCGGCGGCATCGGCGGTACGCTCGCGCGACTGCTTGCGACCGCTGGGAAAACGCATCTGGTGCTCGTTGGCCGGCAGGGGCGCGCCGGGGATAACGACGACAGTGCGCGAGGCGTGGCTTCGCGACGCCTTGCCGAGGAGCTCCAGCGGGCCGGCGCGACGGTGCTTGCTCTGGCCGCCGACATCGCCGATCCGACGGCGGTGCGCCGCGTCATCCAGGACGTCGAGCGAAAGTTCGGACAAATTCACGGCGTTGTCCACGCGGCCGGCGTCGCCGGTGGCGGAATGTTTGCCGTGCGCAACGCGGACACCGCCGACGCCATACTCGCGCCGAAAGTGCGTGGGACAATCGCGCTGCTCAATGCACTCGCCGCCCATCAGCCGGATTTCGTCGTCTTCTGCTCCTCATTCGCAGCGATTGGCGGCGGAATCGGACAGGGCGACTACTGCGCGGCCAATGCCTTTCTGGATGCCGCCGCGATCGCGGCGCGCGCGCGAGGCATCCGCGCCACGACGATCAACTGGCCGGCGTGGCGTGAAGTCGGCATGGTAGTAGCGATGGAGCTGCCACCGGAGCTCGAGCATCTCAGGCAGTCCAGCCTGAGCTCAGGTATCACGCCGTCTGAAGGGGCGGAGCTCTTCGCGCGCGTGCTGGCCGCCGATGTCCCGCAGGTTGTCATCACGCCATTCGCGCCTGGCAGCCTTCCCGTCGCACCGCGTGACACGCGGCGCGAGACCGGGGCGAACGCGGTTCGACCGGAGCACTCCGCCACGCCGCCGGTGGCGTCGGCGCCGGGTGCCGCTCGCCTGCCGCAGCGAGGCTCGACAGACCCGACGCTGATGCCGTCACACTTCCCGTCAGTGAACGGCGCGCACCCATCGCCGACATCACGCGCCGCGACCGACGGTGACGCTTCCAGCAATGACATGGCCGCACTACTCGATGCGCGCCTGACGGAAATCTGGGCAGGGGTGCTGGGGGTCCGCGGAATCGCCCCTTCCGACAATTTCTACGAGCTCGGCGGCCAGTCGATGATGGCACTCCAGATCGTGTCGCGCGTGAGCGAACAGTTCCCAATTGAAGTGACGCTGGGCGAAGTGCTCGAAAATCCGACGCTCGAATCGTTCGGCGCGCTGGTGTGGACGCGATTGGTGCACGGCATCGCGGCAATGCCGGACGACAAGGTCACAGCGGAGCTTGCGAGCGGAGGCACCAGTGGAACTTTCCGCTGAGCGGAAGCGCCTGCTCGAACGTCTGCTGCGAAACGGCGCGCGCGCACTGCCGCGGCCGGCGCCGGACGCCGATGGCGCGCACGCCGTCGCCGCAGCGGCAGTATCAGCACGTCCGGTCCGCACCGAGCCCGCGTCATTCGCGCAGCGTCGACTCTGGTTTGTCGAGCAGCTGCAGCAATCGGAAGTGCCCTACACGCTCCATAGCGTCGCGCACCTGGCGTTCGCAGTCGACGCGTCGTGCCTGGAAGCGGCGATCGCCGAAATCGTGCGGCGGCACGAGGTCCTCCGCACAACGTTCGCGCTCTCCGACGACGAACCGTGCCAGCGGATTGCCGGCCGGCTCACGATCCCGTTGCGCATCGTGGACCTCTCGCACCTTCCTGCTGCGCAGCGCCAGGAGGCCGCCTTGCGCGAGATGGGGCAGACTGTCGCGCGCCGCTTCGATCTTTCGAACGGTCCGCTGCTGCGCACGGAGCTGTATCGGCTGACGCCAACGGAGTCGTTGTTCCTGCTGGCCGTTCACCACATCGTGTTTGACGGCCCGTCGTTCCACAGTTTTTTTGCGGAGTTGCAAGCGATCTACGCGGCGCTGCTCGAAGGACGGCCACACGCCCTGCCGCAGCCACGCGCGCAATACGCGGACGTGGCGCGCGAGCAGCGCGCGCGGCTGACACCGGATCGCATCGCCGACCTCGTCGCGTTCTGGCGCGCAGAACTCGCGGGCACGCCGACACTCGAGTTGCCCTCCGATCGCCAGCGCTCCCGGGTGCCGAGTTTCCGCGGTCACCTCACCGCCTTCACAGTCGCGCCGGCGCAGCTGGCACTCCTGCAGCAGCGTGCAGCGCGTGAGCGCACAACGCTGTTCACGGTCCTGCTGGCTGGCTTCTGGGTAGCGCTTGCACGCGTGTCTGGACAAGACGATTTTGCCGTCGGGCTTCCGGTCACGGGCCGCGACTCGGCAGAACGCGAACAAGCAATCGGACTCTTTGTGGACACGGTGGTGGTGCGCGCGGATCTGCGCGATGACCCTGCGTCCGGCGAGCTGATTGCGCGCGCGCATCGCGCACTCCAAAGAAGTCTCGCGCATCGCAGTCTGCCCTTTGAGCTCCTCGTACAACATCTCAGCCCACCTCGTGAGCTCGGCCTCAATCCGTTCTTTCAGGTCGGCTTTCAGCTGATGCTCCAGGCGGCGGCCAGCGGCGAAGCCGGCGACGCAGATCTGGCTCGATCGAGCGCCATGTTTGACGTTGGTGTTGATCTCTGGCACCAGAACGATGGTCTCCACGGGCGCGTGCAGTACAACTCGGACATTCTGGACCGGCCGTCCATCGATCTGCTGCTGGCGGTTTTTCGTGCCGCGCTCGATTGGTTGAGTGGCGCCGAATGTCCACTGAGTGAGCTGCGCATCGGCGACGCCGTTGGTCGCGGCGTGGCCCTGTCACGACTCGACGGCGACGTGAGCGCGTCCCAGCAGCAGTCATGCGTCGAACTTATCGAGGAACGCGCCGCGCAGTTTCCGGATGGCATCGCACTGCAGGGAACGGATCACTCGATGCTGTATGCCGAACTTCTGGCGCGGTCGTCGCATCTCAGCCGCGCAATTCTGGATAGCGGCGTCGCGCCCGGCTCACTCATCGCACTCGACATGCGGCGCTCGATCGAGTTACCGCTGGCACAGCTCGCAGTGTGGCGCGCCGGTTGCGCATTCATCTGCATCGATCCGGCATGGCCCGGTCCCCGCCGCCAGCAGATTCTGTCCGAAGCGCAGCCGCGTATCATAGTCGACGAACGCGAACTCGCGAGACTCGAGGCCGCACGACCACGAATCGCCGAGTGCATCGTACCGGACCGCGCGACGCTGGCGTACGTCATCTACACCTCGGGCTCGTCCGGTCAGCCGAAGGGCGTGCAGGTCGAGCACGGCGGATTGCTCAACGTGGCGTGCGCACAGCGATTGCTCCTCGCGCGCACGCCAGGAAATCGCATCGCGCAACTCGCGTCCTCTGCGTTCGACGCGTCAGTATTCGAAATCCTGCTTGCATTCGCCGCCGGAGCGACCCTCGTTGTGGCCCCTCCCGACACTCTCGCCGGCCCGGATCTCGCCGCGTTTCTGACGAGCCAGCGCGTCGACACCATTGTCATTCCGCCATCGCTGCTGGCCACGCTGAATCCGTCCGACTGCCCCACTGTCCGGCTCGTGTGCGTTGCCGGTGAGTCGTGCCCTGCAGACCTTGCGGAGCGCTGGGCCGACGGGCGGGAGTTCCGCAATCTTTATGGTCCCGCTGAAGCGTCGATCTGGACGAGCGTCGGCGACAGTATCGTCGGCTCGCGCGTGAGCATCGGCCGGCCGATTCCAAACACTTCAACGTTTGTGATCGATCGCTCACTGCGGACCGTGCCCGTCGGGATTGCTGGAGAGCTGTGCATTGGCGGCGCCGGAGTCGCACGCGGCTACCTGGATCGCGATTCCCTCACCACAGAGCGTTTCGTGCAGCTTCCGGGGAGCCCCGCGATTCGGGTGTATCGTACCGGTGATCTGGTGCGGCAAACGCGACAGGGCCAACTCATCTTCCTCGGCCGCATCGACCGGCAGATCAAGGTGCGCGGCGTGCGCATCGAGCCCGACGAGATCGAGACGGTAGTGCGGGCGCATCCACTCGTACGCGATGCAGTCGTCAGCGCACGCGTGGGCTCCGATGCGAGCACGGTACTTGTCTGCCATGTCGTCTGCGATGGCGAGACAAACGACACGTTGCAGTCCTGCCTTGCATTCGCGCGGGAGCGCCTGCCGCGTCATCTGGTGCCGAGCCGATTTATCCGTGTTGACGTATGGCCCCGCACGGCGAGCGGAAAAATCGATCTGCGCGCGCTCCCGCAACCCGACGACGGTGCTGCCGCGGAAGCGAAGTACGTCGAACCGTCGACCTCGACCGAGCGGCTGATCGCTCAGTTGATGGCGCACGCGGCGCACGTGCCACGCGTTGGCGCATCCGATGATTTCTTTCGCGTCGGCGGCCACTCGCTGTCGGCAGCACTGCTGGTCTCACAGCTTCGGGATCATCTGCACGTTGATCTTGCGATCAGCGATGTCTTCTTCCACTCCACCGTCAGTGCGCTGGCGGCACGCATCGAGACGCTGCGCGCCTTACAGCTGACCGAACCCGCGTACGAAGAGGAGCCATTGGTTCGTCTGCCGCGACGGCACGAGCTGCGTTGAGCAGCGTCCCGATCAGACGCGCCGGCGCGACCAACCGCGTTCGGTGCCTGCCGATCTGATGCACGTCGACGGCTTTTTCTCCGAGCCCACCATCGCCGGTGGCCGACTCGCGCTCGTCTGCGACGGCGCGGTGTGGGAGTGCAGTGTCGAAGGTGGTGTGGCGGTCAGGCGAACGACCCGCTTCCGGTCGATTGGCGCGCCGCAATTGCGCGCTTCTGACGCATGCCTCGCCTTTGCTGCGTCCACGACCGGCGCACCGCAACTGCGTATTGCGGTCCGTGGTTCGACGAGATCGCGGCAGCTCACCTTCGAGGCTGAGAGCTGTCGCGCGCTCTGGTGGGCGGGCGATGGACGCATCGCAATCGCCACAGCCGCACGCTCGGTGTTTCCACAATGCCAGTCAGGATGGCTTATCGATCCGGACACCGGCTCGTGGCAGTCGCTCAACTCTGATGCGGCACTTCCCGTTTCCGCCGCGGGCCCGTCGCCGCGTCTGGCCGGAATTGCCGGCGTGAATCCGCGTTTCTGGCGCGGGTATCGCGGTGGAGCGCGCAGTGGAATTGCGATCGACGTCGCGGGCGACGGACGCTTCACTCCGCTCACGTCATTGGCGGGAAATACCGCAACACCGGTGTGGTATGCCGGTCGCGCGTACTTCATCAGCGATGCCGACGGAGCGCCGAACCTGTACTCCTGCGCTCGGGATGGTGATGCCGCCATCCAGCACACGCATGATCGCAAGTGGGCCGTGCATTCTCCAGCCAGCGACGGCCAGATCCTGGTCTATTGCCGCGCCGGGTCGATTTTTCGACATGATGTGATCGCAGGCGATACGGAAATCAGTATCACGCTCGACCGACCCGTCACGGGTCGCCGTGTCACGCGTCGGACTGTGGAAGGTGACATCACCCTGGTGCAAGCACCGTCGCGCGCCGAGCGTGTCACGTGCATCGCCATGCGCACGCTCATCGAAGCGACGCCGCATCAATCGGGCCAATCCGCCCGCCGCCTTCTCGAGCGTTGCAGCTGGGCGCGTGGCACGGCCGATGGAGCGCTGGTTGCCATCGAGCAGGGTGACCGGCGCGACCGTTTTGTGCGCATCGGAGCGCATCGGGCACTTCGCTTTACGGAGCCCGGCTCCGATGTCGGGAGGGTTGTCGCGGCGGCGGCGGCGACAGATGGTTCGCGCATCGTGATTGCCAACAATCGACATGAGCTCATTGCTGTCGCGCTGCCCGGTGGCGTCACGACCATGCTCGATCGATCAGAACACCGCCCCATCGGAATGATCGATCTGAGCCCCGATGGGACCTTCTGCGCATATGTATTTCCGGTCGGAGTACACCGAACCGTGGTTCGCATAGCTCGCTGCGATGGCAGCGGGATTGTCGCCGAGTCCGTGGCGCAGTTCGCCGATGGCTCGCCACGGTTTCTGAGCGATGGTGTGCTTGTGTTTCTGTCGCTCCAGCGAAAGTCGCACGCTCGCGGCGAGATGATCACGACGGTCGTGCGCTGGCAGGCGCCGTTCGCGCCCACCGCGTCGAGTATGACTCGGGTCGGTACCGCATCGCACCTGTTCAGCGCCGCGATTCCGCTGCCGGGTATCGGCGTGATTCTTTGTGACGCGTCCGCAGCGAGTGAGTTCGAGGAGGTCTCCAACGCCGGAACACCCACCCCATTGTGGCGCGTGCGAGCCGACGACATTGTGGCGACTGGCCGCGATCGACTCGTGCTCCAAAGTGGAAACGCATTCCACTCCGTCTCGTACCGGCAGGGCCGGCCGACGATCGGTCGCGCCATCACCGCGCTTCAGGCGCTGCGTGTGCCGGTCGATCCACCGACGCGCTGGCGGGACGCGGTTGCATTTGTCGGCCGACTCGCTTCGGACGAACTCCCGGTCAGGTTGCTTCCCGACGAATGGAACGAGCTGCGGGACGCGTACACGCTACAGGCTCAACGCGCGTGCAGCGCGCAGGATGTGGTTGCGATTTCAAACGAGCTGCTCGGTCACCTTGGGCTATCGCACGCTCACGTGGCGCCGACGGCTGCGCCGTTGGCTGCTGCCGCGCAGGGCGCGCTCGGCGTCGATGTGGCGTTGCTACCCACGCGCGGCTGGCAGGTTGCGGCGATACCCCGAGGCGATCCGCAGTCGGCCGCAATGCAAGGGCTCGCAGACGCATCGCTGCAGCTGCGCGTCGGCGATCGCATTGCGTCCGTTAATGGCCGTCGACTCAGCAGGCGACGCTCGCCCGGCGCCGCGCTGCAGGCGCTTGCCGATCACCGGGTCAGGTGCGAGCTGATCGAACCAGCCACCGGACAGCGTCGGTCAGTCACATTCACTGCGGCTCGAAGTGAGCGCGCGAATCGATATGCCGCGTGGGTGCACGCACGCCGGGAATACGTACGCGAGATCTCGCTTGGACGCGTTGCGTACCTCCACCTGCGTGACGTGTCCGAGGACACTCGTGCGCAGCTTGTGGACTGGAGCTCGTGTCACGAGGATACGCGCGCGTTGCTTCTCGATCTGCGCTTCAATGAAGGAGGAAGCCTCGCCAGCGAGATTGCAGCGTTCCTCTCACGCGCCGTGTTCGCATGCATTTCGACGCGATGGTCGGTACCCCACAGGGTGCCCGCCGCAGCGGGCATTGATCGGATCACGGTACTGGTCAACCGGTTCACGACGTCCGGTGGTGAGCTGCTTGCCGCGGCGCTGCGCGAGCACTCCGCGGTACGAATTGTCGGAGAACGCAGCTTCGGCGCCGCGATGGGCAATGCGAACAGGCATCGTCTGCCCGATGGATCAGAGCTCGTGTTGCCGCAACTCGCTATTGAGACACCCGATTCGTGGAGCACCATTGAAAATATGGGCGTGGTGCCTGACGTGAACGTGGACTGGCACGGGCCTGAGCTATGGCCGGATCCCACGCTTGTTGTCGCGCTGGGCGAGGCGGTTCAATGAATCGATCGCAGCGCATGGGATGCGTTCACGCTCCGTAGCATGAGGCGGCCAAAGGCAGCGTCTCAACACCTGCGACTCCACGACACCCCCGCCGACGGCAGGATCGAGAACCAGGTCTCCGCGTTTCGCACGAGCTGGTACGCGCTCTTCGTGTCCCTGATCCGATAGATGTCGTATGCCAGCACGTTCTCGTGGTTGGTGAGATTGATCAGCCCGGCGAACACGTCGCGCACCGTACCGCTGAGCGCAACCGACCGGCGTCGCGTCAGCTGTCCTCAGCCGAGGCTCATCGAAGTGCGAATGAGCTCGTAGTCCGCGGGCACGTCGATATCATTCAGCGCTGCGGCCGGCCATTTCAGTACCGCCGCCACGGCACGATGCCGCTTGACCACCGCTCGTCCGCAGCCTTCGCCTTCCATTGTCAGCAGCTCTCCGAACAGCGCGCGATCGTAGAGCATCGGCGGTGCGTTTACGCCGGCGTAGTCCGAAATTACGAGTGGCGCCGGCGATGCGCGGTACTCGGTCACGAGTCCAGACAGCATCTCCGACGTCACAAACGGCATGTCGGCCAGCACGACCACGCACGCGCCAACGGTGTCAGGCAGCGACAGAATGCCCGTCCGGAGCGAGCGGTTCACGCCCAGCAGGTAGTCCGGATTGAGGACCAGTCGAACAAGCGCCGCGACGTCGCCGATTGCTTGCTGCACGAGTGGAGCCTCGTGTCCCAGCACCACCACGACCGGGTTCAGGCCCGCGCCCAGTGCGCGCTGCGCCGCGCGGCGCACCACGGGCTCGCCGTCGAGGTCGAGCAGGAGCTTGTTCGTGCCCATCCGTGAGGAGGTGCCGGCGGCCAGTACCACGCAGGCGACCGTACCGGTGCGTTCGGGCGGCATCATTACGTCTCACTCTGAGTTGAATGGCTTCGGCGCATCGATTTCAGATTCTGCCGCACGCGAGCTGCTCTCAAGTGGTAGGGTGCGTGTGAGCATACGACAGGGCCGGAATCGCCACAATAGGCCAGCAGAGGCGGCGGAGGGAGTGCACGCACATGATCACGGACACCAGACTCACTCCGATGCAGAACTTCCGCTGGGGTGACCTCCGCGCGACCGGCGCGGTGGCGCGTCCCGACACCATTGCGCGCGTGAGCCGTTCGCGCGTCGACGGCGGAGCAGCGGGCGGAATGGCCATCATCCACGTCGCGATGTCCGGCGGATTCGCGCTACGCATCCTGCCCGATCGTGGTCTCGACATCAGCGACGCGACGGCTACTGGCATTCCAATCGGATGGATGTCGAAGGCCGGTGAGATGACACCGCTCGATCGCGCGGACGGCAAGACTTGGATCGAGCGATTCACCGGCGGAGTGCTGACGACCTATGGTCCGGACAACATCGGCCTGCCGTCCATCGACGACAACATGGCGCTCGGCTTGCACGGATCGTGGCCACTTGTCGACGCACAACCAGTCGCTCTTGAAGGAGCCCACGAGATTTGACATCTGATGCGTGATGCACTAACATCTGATGCATGCGAACCACCTTGGATATTGACGACGACGTGCTTCAGGCCGCAAAGGAGCGCGCAAAGCGTGAGCGGAAAACTGCTGGCGAGATCGTGTCCGAGCTGCTGCGCCAGGCGCTGACGGCGCCATCAGCGTCGACCGGCGTGGTGCGCGAGGAACCGTCGCTGTTCGGGCTGCGGCCATTCCCGGCCAATGGCCGAATCGTGACGAACGAGATGATCAACAAGCTGCGCGACGACGACGCGTACTGATGCGCGCGTTGCTGGATGTGAACGTGCTGATCGCTCTGCTTGACGCCGGCCACGCTTCGCACAGCGCCGCGCTGCGCTGGTTCACAGCTAACGCAGCTGCGGGCTGGGCGTCGTGCCCTATCACGCAGAACGGTTGTGTGCGGATCCTGTCGCACACGAAGTATCCGCGTCCGCATGCCGTCCGCGAGACGGTACATCGCTTACGCGACATGACTGCGGAAAACGTTCATCAGTTCTGGCCGGACGATGTCAGTCTGCTTGACGATGACGCGATCGATCCCGCGCGAATTCACGGCCCACGGCAATTGACTGATGTGTATCTGCTCGCACTTGCCGTGAAATATCGCGGCTGTCTCGTCACCTTCGATCAGGCGATAGGTCTCGACGCCGTGCCGGGTGCGACGCCGGGCCACTTGGTGGTTCTGTAGCGGCAGAATATGCCAGCGGCACAAAAATTCCGTAACTTGACACCGTGCGCACTTTTGCTGCCTCCTGCGTCGTTTCGATGACGCAGGTCGCGTTCGTCGGCGCTACTCTGTCGCAGTCACGAACCGACCGAGTTGATTTGCTGGACCTGCACCTGAATTTCGAGCTGCGGCTGGATGCCTTGACAGCAGCGAGTGCGGCGCACGCGATGTTGGCTGAGGTTCACGTGTGCGCGAACAACCCGGCGCGTTGCACGCGAATACGCGTACATTCGGCTACCAATTGCGCAGATTGCGACCAGACCCACTGTTCCTGCTCCGATGTCGACGCGCCGTTTTTTCGCTATCGCCCCGATGCTCAGCGCGACCATTTCGCGGGGTGCGAATGTTCAGCGCTTCACAGACGCCCTGATTGCCTCGCGCGTGCGTTTGGATACCGCCGACGGGACGCTAGTCACTGCTACTCGTGTGAGCGTCGATGAGGATTCAATCCGTCTGGCGCCGAGCAGCGTCGGCGGAACACAGTCGCTGCCTCGCGCCAAAGTATTTTCATATGAGGTATCGGCCGGCCGCGAACGTGCCCGCGGCGCGAAGCGCGCTGCGATCGTCGGCGGTGCGCTCGGCCTCGCGCTCGACGCGGGAGGCTCGCTGCGTCCTGCGCTCGCCAACCGGCAAAGCAGTGATACGGTGGTATCATCAACTCAGTACATGCGCATGATCGCGGCCTGAGCAGCGCGTGCTGATAGCATGGCGAGGAGGCATGGCACGCGCTCGCCGCCGCCGGCGTGAAAACTTGCCGGCATCGACGTAGCACGGTGCATGTTGCAGCGACATAGCTTCCACCTTACCGCGTGAAGTACACGCGCGGGAAAGCCCGTGCGCATCGAATTCAGAATGCTATCAGTCCGGGCTTGCGCTTCGCGACTGCAAGCGGCGTTTCGACTCGCTGGGATGGCAACGTGGACGGGACGATCACGCTGCATTGGCTACCCGCTCGCGGTGTCTCACCGCGTCGACTGAGCGTTGAAAATGCGCGCTGGCGGCGTCGCTCGACACTGAGGTGATAGTTAGTCTGGACGTGCCGGACGTCATGCCTCAGGTGCATTCCCGATCCAGGAGATGTGAGCATGTCGCACACAATGATGTCGACCAGAATGCCGTCGGCGCTGGCAAACTTCTTCCTCGCCTTTGCCCTGATGCTCGGCGCGCACACGAAGGCCGGAGCGCAGTCACCACCGTCGCGTGCATTCGCATCGCTGACGGTCAAGGTTGGCGAGCGCGTGGAGTACGTCGACAATGGCAAGTGGTACAAGGCGATCATTACGGACCGACGTGACGACAGTGCCAACCAGCTCGACGGTCGGTTGTACACGCCCTATCGCGTTCATCCGCTCGGTTTCAATCGCTATTCAGACGCGTGGGTGTGCTGTGCGGTGTTCTCGGATGCGCGCTCGCAGCTGCGTGCGGCTGGTTCCGGACCGACGGAGCCCGTGCCGGGCGGTGAAGCGAACGACGAGGTGTTGCGTGGCATGCACCCGGTTGCCGCAGCGAGGCCAGGGCCAGCTGGCAGCGGCGGAGGCGTGCCCGCGAAGCGGTATCACTGTGTGTATTTCGCCGGCAATGCACTGGTGGACGCCGCGCCACTGACAATCACCGGCAGCGGCACGTATGCGGGCGGCACGTATCGCTTCGATCCGGCGTCGTCCACGTTGCAGTTTCGTGGCGGCGACTTGGACGGCCAGCGCGCCGAGTACGAGTCGAACGGAGGGAGACCGCGGTTGCACATTCTTGGAAAGAGCGGCCGACGCGTGATTGATTGCGACTGAGCGACCAAGCACGCGAATCCTGCCGGCCGCACCGCGGAGGCCGCCGATGTCGACACCTGTCGTTCGTCCACTCGCGCGCGCGCTTGCCATCGCACTCGCCGCCGCGCCGTTGCTCTTTGGCGTCGTGCGAGCGGCACAGACGCGATCCGACTTTCGCTACCTCGTCGTCGCCCTGGTCTCGCTGGCGTCGGCTGCTCTTGCCTTCTTCGTCGGTCGCAGCGGCCGTCGAGTGACCGCGGCTCGCGCAGCACTCAGTTTCGTCGTCGCCACTCTGGCCGGCATGGGAACGGGGTTCGTGCAGGGCGCGAGGTCAGTCCCGGCGGTAGCGGCGGTGGCGATCGCCTTCGCTTTCTGCGTTACACTGGCCGGCGTCATCGGCATCTCCGCGCGGACAGCGGTAGACGCGATGCAAAACACCGAGCCGCTAAGCTAGCTAGCCGGCTCTGGCAGGATTTTCGATGTCAGCCGGATCCGCGCGCCAAGCCGCAGCGCTCGGACTCCGCGCCATGAGGAAGAGTGGCGCCGGCATCTCGCCGGCCGAGCTGCAACGCCTCGCGCGCGAATTTGCGAAGCGCGATGCCGGCGCAATGCGCGACACACACCAAGCCTCGGAGGACTGATGTTCACCTGGGCGATCGCGTCCGTGCTGTTTGCGACAACTGCTGGTGCTGATTGCGCAGCGGCAGTCGCTTGGCCCGCCCGCCCCGATGATTGCCGTGTTCGACTCACATCTTCAGCAAAGGATCACCGCCATGCGTCTCCCAACTGCCTCAATCCGCTCGCCGCGCCATGTTCTCCGTCGCAATTGCCATCGCGACCGCAGGCGCTGCATGCGCGCCGGCACTCAAAAAAGACGTGGCCGGCGTCAGCTCGGCGACCCACCGTGACTATGCTATTTACACCGGGAAGCAGGTTGCGACCGCTGTCGCGGTGCTTCCAGGTGCGAAAGCGCCCGTGTATCCGAAAGACCTGCTCGCAGCAGGCATCGAAGGTGGGCTGCTCGCGGAATTTGTTGTCGACACCACCGGGTCGGTGCTCACTGCCACGGCACACGGCCGCAGGGGAAATTCAAAACTTTCGGCTCCACGTCACACCAGCCGACGGCAGGATCGAGAACCACGTCTCCGCGTTTCGCACCAGCTGGTATGCGCCGTTCGCGTCCTTGATCCGATAGATATCGTATCCAAGCACGTTCTTATGGTTCGTGAGATTGATGATCTCGGCGAACACGCGCAGCTCGCCGCGTGACGTTGCATGTCGCCGCGTCACGCGCAGATCCATCCTGCTGTACGCGGGCAGCCGCGCACCGTAGAGTGTGTCCGGACGGACCGCGAGATCGAGTGTGCCATTGCGACGCCGGACCTCGACGCCGCTCTCGTTCGTATACGGCCAGCCGGTGTGAAACGTCAGCGCTCCGGTAGCTGTCCAGTTGTGGAATGGCTGATACGTGACATCGAGGTTGAGCGCATGCCGCTGGTCCTGCGGATTCGGGTGCGTGACGGCGAACGGCGGCGCACGCGGATCGTTCACATGATCGATCCGGCTGACCCGCTCGGTGGCGACGGCGTACGCGTAGCCCAGTCGCACGTTGGTGCGAGAGCCGTAATGCCTGGTATGGTAGACTTCAATGCCGCGCGACGATAACGCGTCAGGATACACCAGAATGCGGTCTTCGCTCGACTCCGGAAACACATTGAGGCCGCTCTTCCAGTTGCGCAGCACCGGTCGCAGGCTGGTGCCGGACTTGTCATATGCTTCGAATCGCAGCGACCCACCACCGGCATACCGGTGCTCGAGTCCGAGCGTGAACTGGCGCGAGAGTTCCGACGTGAAGTACCGATTCAGACGATCGAACGCATTTTCGTCCGCGATGCCCTGGCGCTGTCGATAGTGGCCCCAACCGGCTCGCAGGGTGTTGCGTTCGGAGAGTCGAAACAGCGCGTTGATGCGCGGACTCCAGTCGTGGTCGCCCGAGTAGTTGGCTGCGTCGTAGCGCAGCCCAAGTTCGAGTGTCACGGGATCCGCAACCTGCACGCGGTTGCTGACATAGGCGCCGAGCGTCGTGCCGTTCGTGCGTCGGTCACGTCGCGTGACGCGCGGGTAGTAGCCGGTGGTGTCCGGCGTCGGGTTGTCGGGATTCTGCGTGACTGTGTTCGTCCAGTCGTAGTCGGCGTGCAGCTTGCGGAGATCGAATCCCCAGTCGATGACCACCCGGTCGGACGGCTGCAGCGAGTAGTCCTGCTTCACTCCGAGCACCGTGAACGAGCGATTACCAGCGACGCTGTACAGCGTGACGCCCTGGTTGGCGCGAATCTCGTCGCCGCGTCGCGTCGCGCCCACGGATCCGACCGACGCCAGCGAACGCAGGCTGAGGTGCTGACCGAAGAGTGAGCGCAGTGTCAGCCACGCGTAGCTGTTGCCGTACGTGTTGTTGGCGCTTTCGCGTGTGCGAATGCTGTCATTGAAGCCGGTCGTGCCGTTGATGTCGAACTGATAGCGATCCCGCGCATGCAGAACATTGAGCGCGAGGGCGTGGTTCGGATGCACGTTGTATCGCAGCGCGGCAAAGGCATCCTGATACGTGGGCGCTCGCGTTTCGCTCTTGCCGATCAGCCCCAGCACGAGCCCCGCAAAGCCAGTGCGTCCGGAGACCAGCCACGACCCTTTGCCCTGCGCATACGTGCCTTCCGCCATCGCGTGTGCACCGGTGAGGCTGGCACCAACGATACCGTGGCCTCCGTCGCCGTGTGCAGTGCGCGATGTGATGCTCATCACACCGCTGCGTTTGTCGCCGTAGTGCGCCGAAAATCCACCGGTCAGGAGTTCGACGCCGTCAATCGCCTCGACATCGAAGATGCTGAGCGCACCTTCGTTGAAATCCTTGAGATGAAACGGCTCATACACTTCCAGACCGTCGAGCAGAATCAGTGTTTCGTCCTGGCGCCCGCCCCGGATGGAGAAGCTGGCGCCGTAGTCACCGGACGACAGGCCCGGCAAGCGCGTGAGCGCGCGAAACAGATCTTCACCGAATGGGGCCGTTTCGATGTCCGCGCGCGTCAAGGTTTGCCGCGCAGCCGGACCGGCATCGGCGAACGCGAACGCGCCGGGCGAGACGGTGATTGCGGCAAGCTGGAATGCCGCCGGTATGAGCGAGAGTCGCACGAACCGCGTCGAGTCGCGGGTCACGCTCACGTCGGTGATCGTGCGCGGTTGGTAGCCGAGGCGACGCGCGCGTATCGTGAACCGTCCCGGCTGCAGCGCGCGGATTGTGAAGCGCCCGCGAATGTCGCTGATCGCATGCAGTGGCTTACCGACCACCGCATTGATAAGCGTGATGCCGGCAAGCGATATCGGCTTGCCGGTGGCGCTGTCGAACACCTCGCCCATCACGACGATCGAGCCGGTGGTGTCCGTGGCGGTGCGCTGCGCACTGAGCGCACAGGTGAGAATGCATTGCAGGACGAGCGCGACAGCGCTGCCGCATCGGATACTTACGTGCATGTGGCCCCTCGCAGAGTCGTGTCTGCAAGGAACCGCTCAGCGGCGCGTTTGTGACGGTGCCGCGTTCCGCGCGAGGCTGAGGTGCCTGACACCGATGGTGTCGCCCGTGCTACCGATGTCGTCCGCCACACGAGTGCGGCGGTAGACGCGATGCCCGGCAACGCGGATTTCGATGTAAGATGTCCGCCGCGGAATCCAGAGGTCGAAGTGTGTATCCCTACCCGAATTGTCGACACCGAGCACCGTTGACGAGACGCTGAACGTCGCAGCGCCAGCGGTGGTACGCACCGTCACCGGCGCGCTGTCGACCAGCGTGACATTCATCTCACCGGCCACCTGCCATCGCGCAAACTCGATGCGCAGCGAATCCCCCGGATAGATGGTCACGCCGGTGCGGTCGAGTGCCTCGCCCGAAGGCGGTGTCGGTTTGGCTGCTAACGCGGGCACAGTGGGCCGGACATCCCGTGCGCCCCCCGCGCGAAAGAACGCACGAAGCCAGTTGCCGACGGGTGAACTCGGCGCAGCGACGGCAAGTCCGCTCAGCGTCAACGCGACCACGGCTGCAGCGGCCCAACGCCAGAGTTTCGGGTTGTGCGGGCGCATAATTGCACGCTCTGCTATGCGATCAAACGGCACGTCCGGCGCGGCCGAATCGAGCGCTGCGAGTCCGGAGAACACCGCCGCGGTGTCTACGCGGATCGCCACCATCCGAACACGGCATTCCGCACACGTCTCGAGATGCGCCGAGAGGTCAGCGGCTCGCTGCGTCGCCAATTCGCCGTCCGCGAACGCATGCAGCGCATCGTCATGAGGATGCATCGGTATCCTCTCCGTGGCGCGCGCGGAACGCACGCTTGGCGCGAAGGATCAACGTGCCGACGGAGCCTTCCTCGAGATCAAGGGTTGCTGCGATCTCCCGATAGCTGTATCCCTCAGCGCTGAGCAGCAGCAGCTGCGCCTGCTGCGCCGGCAACTGGTCGAGCGTGGCACGAACACGCTGACGGGATTCGGCCGCAAGCACCACCTGATCGGGCGAGGGCGAAGGCTTCGAAGAAGCGTCCGCAGCGTGGTCGAGTGTCAGCAACTGGCGACGCCGCGCGTCACGACTGCGTGTGTTCCGGAGCTGGTTGAGGGCCACCGTCACCAGCCACGGCACCGGCGTCTCCGGCATGACACCTCGTTGCAGCAACTTCACGAATGCCTCCTGTGCGAGGTCCGACGCCAGATCCGGATCGCCCGCGAGCCGCTGCAGAACACGAAAGACACGCCGAAACTCCCGCTCGAACAGCCGAGCGACATGCTGCTGAAAACCGGGTGTCGACGTGCTCTGCGCGATTGGCTCACCGCCAGCGAGGGTGGCGCGGTTGCTACCCGGACAGAAGAAGCCACCACGCGCCGGCTTGTGACACGCGGCGAGCGAAGGCGCTCAGAATTGCCACTCCATCCCGACCACGAGTGGCGTCCGCGAACGCATTTCGACACCGGACCGGATGGCGTCTTTCTCGACCAAATTCAGAAAATTCGTGCGGTTTAACAGGTTCGTCACCGTACCGTACGCAGCGACTGTGCTGGCACGACCGCCTAAGATGCGATGCCATTCCTTGCGAATACCGATATCGGTGCGCATGTAGTGCGGCAACGACAGCGCACCAAGCGCGTCCGGGCTCGAGGTCGGCGTGCCGGCAAATTCGCAGGCGCGATCGGCGAGATTGCAGCCGTCCCATTCCACGGCGCCGCGCGCTGCGGTAGCCCGTCTGCCATACGCCGCGGTGCCGCCGACGCGCAACTGCAATCCTGAAAACGCGTCCACTGTGACGCCGGCATCCACCCTGTGCCGCGCGGAGTGCTCGGGAGAGAATCCACCGGCGCCGGCACCATAGCGCACGCGTTGCCAGCCGTACGTCAGCAGCGCAACCGTACGAGCGGTGACGTACCGGAGCTGCGTGGCCGCTCCGACCGCAGACGCGGTTCCGGTGGAGAATGAATCGCCGCGCAGCGCTGCGACTGCGAACGGTCCCGATTCACGCTCGGCGGCCAGCAGCACTCCGTGCATGGCCCGCACGTACGCAAGGGCGGAGAGCGTGACGCTGGCTGCCGGATGCAACTCGGCAGTCAGCGACGCCTGGTCGCTGCGCGCCGTTGGAACACTTCCGGATGACGAGCCAATGTACAGGTCAACCGGAAACATGTGACTTACAATCGATTCTGTGTTGCGCAGTGATTGCACCTGCTGCAGTGAGCGCGATGCGGCGGCCACCAGTATCAGGCGCGTCGCAGGACGCCACTCGATTCGCGCACGCGGCGCAACCGCGGCTCCGTGGCGGGTCAAAGAGATCGCCGTTCCGACGCTGGCTCGCGCACGCCATGCGAGCGTGACGTAGCGCTCGCCCGATAGCGTTGCAACCGGCGTGACGGCGTTCAACTGCAAGCCGACCGGACCCGTCGAATCCGAGCCATGCGCAAAATACGACGTATTCACCACCTCGAACCGCGCGCTCAAAGACGTGCCAGAATCTTCCGACCGCGGCTGACGGATGAACTGCAGACCGTAGTCGGTGCGACGCGAGTCGAGATGCGAATCTGTAGTCGCCTGGCTCCAGTCGCCGGCTGCGCGGGTGCCGGCCCGCCAGACAATCGCGCGCAACTCGGCGTTCTGGAGTGCGCGCACCCATGATGCACCGATGGATCGACTTTCCCACGCGAAATTATTGCGTGGTGCAAAGCTGATGGCCGGTGCCACGACGCGCGATGAAGTAAATTCGTCGCCACTTGCGTATGCCGTGATCTGCAGTGTGCCGCGCAAGACAGGCACGCTGATTTTGCCGAGCCAGTCACCGCTTTCCCCGCGCACCAGATTCGGATCACCAGTCGTGCCAAGGGTGGGGACGGCCTGTCGCACGCTAAACAGGTATCCGGCTTCCGTGCCCGCCAGCGGGCCGTCCGCTGTCAGTCGCAGCTGCGTTGAGCTGAGCGCGGTGCGGAGTCCGACCGATCTGCCAGGGATGCGTGTCTGGGCGTCGAACGAGCCTGAAAGCACGCCTTCCCCCTTCATGTCCGGCGCGTCAGCTGACAATCGCGCAACGGAGAGCGCATCGGTATTCCAGGCGCCAAGTAATCCGCCAAGGTGCGCCACATTGAATACGGGAATACCGTCGATCGAATACGCGACCTGATCAGCACTTCCACCGCGCACGAAAAGCCCTCCCGCAGTCTCAGGTCGCGCGAACACATCACCACCGGACACAGCACGCAGCACGTCAGGTTCCGAAAGCAGCGGATGGCGCGCCAGCAAGGATGACGTTACGACACGATCGACGGTGCCGTCGATTCGGCCGTAGCGTTGCGCGTCAGCGGGTGTCCGGTCGCGAACAACAAGAATGGGCGCGAGACGCGTTGCGATCGGTTCGAGCGCAACGTCGATCGAGAGACTTCCACGTTCAGGGACGAGCAATTCGAGCGTGCGCGTGACGTGGCCGAGGCAGCGAACGGTCATGCGATGCGAGCCGCGCGGAGTGTTCGTCATCGCGAAGCGACCGTTCTCATCGGTGAACACATCCCGCCCCGCGTCGCTGAGCGCGACGGCTGCCGCCAGAAGCGGCATTCCGGACGACGCGTCGCGGATCGTGCCAGTGACCGAGGCGCTCGGTGCCGGTGCGGCGAACATCAGTTGCGCGACCATGATCGCAAACATGAGGCGACGCTCCCCTGTTATCGGCCTTACCCCGAACAGTCAAACAGATTCGCGCGATGCAACATATCCTGCTGAGAGGTGCTGCGATGACGATGTCGCGCGGCTCAGCACCGTGCAACTCGGCGCTACGATTGCGGCGCCCGTGGTCATCCGAATCAGACGACGCCCTCCATCGCCGCCGCATCAGCCACCTTGCCGTCAAACAGATGCACCTCGCGATCGGCGTGCTGAGAGTACCGCGCGTCGTGCGTCACCATGCAGATGGTCGATCCGTTGGAGTTGAGCTCGCGCAGCAACTCCATGACCGATTCGCCGTTCTTCGAGTCGAGGTTACCGGTCGGCTCGTCAGCCAGCAGAATGGCGGGATCTCCGGCCACCGCACGCGCCACCGCCACACGCTGCTGCTGACCGCCTGAAAGCTGCGTCGGATAGTGCTTCGCGCGATGTGTCATGCCGACGCGCGCGAGTGCCGCCGCGACGCGATCGCGTCGTTCAGCGGCGGGCATGTCGCGATAGGTGAGCGGCAGTTCGACGTTTTCGAACACGGTCAGGTCTCCGATCAGGTTGAAGGCCTGAAAGATGAATCCGATCTGTCGGTTGCGGACGCGCGCACGCTGGATCGGGGTCAGTCTCGCAACCGGCTGGCCGTCGAGGTCGTACTCACCACCAGTTGGTGTGTCGAGCAGACCAAGAATCGAGAGCAGCGTTGTCTTGCCGCAGCCTGACGGGCCGGAGATGGCAACGTACTCGCCCTTCCGGATCTCGAAGTTGATGTTTTGCAGCGCGTGGGTCTCGACTTCATCGGTCAGGAACACTTTCGCGATCCCCGACATGTGAATCAGCGGCTTGGTGTTCGTCGTCATTGCCTGCTCCCTGAAAAGGTCTGCGCGGAAAACCGCGACGTGGTCGAAAGCCCTGCTACCTGATGCGCACGCGCTCAACCGCGCCGTACTGCGACATGTCCGACAGAATCACCTGATCTCCGACCGAAAGTCCGCGCAGGATCTCGACCGAGTTCACCGACGTGCGCCCGAGTTGCACCGGCACACGAATGGCGTACGAACCACCCTCGATCAATTTGAACAGTCCCACCTGCCCCGAGCTTGCGCCGAATGCCGGACGGCCGGTGTGCAGCACATTGTTCAACCGCTCGATCTGAATCGTCCCGTCGACCGACAGATCAGGGACTGCGCCTGCAGGCAGCGCTCCATCCAGCGACACATCGATGGTCACGGTGCCCTGAATCGCCGATGGATCCTTGCGTACCACATGTCCCGTCACAACTCCGTTGCGCGTATCGATGCTCGCCGTCTGGCCAATGACGACGTCCTTCGCCTGCGACTCCGGAATACGCAGCACGGCTTTGAGCTTTCCCGGTTGCACAACTTTCGCCAGCGTGGTGCCCTCAGGAACCCACTGCCCGAGTTGCAGCAGCAGATCCTGCAGCACGCCAGCTTCCGGCGCGCGTACGGAAAGCGCAGCAAGACGATTCTTCTGACGTTCGGCAATCGCCTGCAGCTGCGCGACCTGGCCCGACTGTGCCGCAATCTGCGCCTCGATGGCGTTGCGCTGCAACTGAAGTCGTTCCTGCTCGACTCGATAGCGCGTCGAGGCCTCATCGGCCTGCGCCTTCTTATTCGCGAACTCGAAAGCTGAGATCAGTCGCCGCTGCGAGAGAGAGTCGGCGGCATTCGCTTCCTGACTGGCGCTGACATTGGTGGTGCGGGACTGCGCCACAACGCCTTCCTGCGTCAGGATGCTCGAACGCAGACTGGTCTTCAGATTGAGCAGTTCGATCTGTGCCTGCCGAACCTGTTGCTCGGCCTGCATCGTCTGGATCTGCAGATCGGGGTTCGACATCTCGAGCAGCACCTGTCCCGCCGCGACCCTTTCCCCCGACTCGGCCGCCTTGCGCTCCACACGCGCCGACGATTGCGCCGTGATCCAGCGGATCTGTTCGGGCACCAGTGTGCCGGGACCGCGTACTTCGCGCACAACATTGCCTTGCGTGACGGAGTCGATCAGAATGGCTGTGCGCTGCACTGTAGGCGACGCCGGGCCCAATCGGGAAATCCAGATGGTGCCGATGACGAGTGCGGCCACGCCGCCGGCAATCGCGATGTTGCGTTTGGTCTTCTTCTGAGGCGCACGAGCGATATCCATGTCACTCCGACCGGACTGAGATCGCGGGATCGACGAGCGACGCGCGTCGGGCGGGAACGAAGGTTGCGACGGCAGCCACCGCGATGAGCACCAGTGGGACCGCCGTGAACGTCGTCACGTCAAGCGAGTTGCTGCCGTACAACACCCCGGACAACAGTCGCGACGCCGCAAACGCACCGGCCAGACCGATCACGGTGCCGATCAGCACCAGCGTCAAACCCTGTCGCATCACCAGACGGATGATATCGGATGCCGCAGCCCCGATCGCCATTCTGATTCCGATCTCACGCGTCCGTTGCGAAACCGAATACGCCATCACGCCGTACATGCCGATCGACGCCAGCAGCAATCCGATCAGTCCGAATGCGCCAAGCGCCACGCCAGTCAAACGGGCCGGCAGCAGCGCGACGCCGAGATGCTCGTCCATGGTCCGGAGGTTGGTGAGGGGAAGATTCGCGTCAAGCGCCCGGACCTCGTCACGCAGTATCGCAATCAGCGGTGTCGGGTAGGACGTGGCGCGGATGACGAAGGTCATTCCCGATTCCCAGCGCTGTGCATGCGCGAACCACATGTACGCCGTCGGATCCTCGCCGAGTCGCACGTACTTGCCGGTCGGTACAACGCCGATGACCGTGATGTCACGCTTGCCCTGTCGAAAGGTTCGGCCAACCGCCTCCTGTCCGGGCCAGAATCGATCGACGAATCGCTGGTTCACCACCGCGACGCGTGTCGCAGCGCTATCGTCCTGCGCGGTGAACTCGCGCCCTTTGAGCATGCGAATGCCCATCGTGGCGAAGTACCCAGGCGTGGCGTCGGCGTTGTAGATCGACATCCCTTCTGACTCGGCGGGCACATAGCCCGGTATTTCGACATCGGAGTCGGTCGTGTTCAGGCTCAGAGGCAGCCGATCGACCAGAGCGATCGAGCGAACCGTCGGATTCGTAGCGATACGATCAGAAAGCCGCCGGAAGAACTCGTCGGTCGCAGCCTTCGTGTATCCCTGCAACCCCGGATCCACCTCTGCCAGAAGCAAGTTGTCCGCGGCGAATCCTTTGTCGACGGTCGTCGCCATGCGCAGGTTCATGAGGAAGAGGCTGGCACCGATGAGCAGTATCAGCGACAGCGCCATCTGCGCGATGATGAGCCCCTTACTCATGCGCGAACGCGACGCCCCTGCCGGCGCCTCGCCGCGGAGGGCGGGGACAACATCGGGACGCGTCGAGTGCAGTGCAGGAGCGAGTCCAAACACCACTCCGGTCAGCAGTGACACGCCGAGCGAAAATAAGAGCACCAGCGGACTGAGACGGAGATCCGGCTGAAAGTCGATGTCCATCGGCAACCGGATGCCGTTCGCGAGCCCTATTGTCCACCACGCCACAAGAATGCCGGCCGCACCGGAAACGATCGCGAAAAGGAGACTCTCGACGAGTAGTTGGCGCACGAGCGCGCCGCGACGCGCTCCGAGCGCGAGCCGGATTGCCATCTCGCGGGCGCGATCACGCGAGCGCGCGAGAAAAAGATTGGCCACGTTCACACACGCAATCAGCAACAGGAGTCCGACAACGACCATTACGACGGCAGTCAGTCCGACCTGCGCGGTGCGGAACATTGGATGCACGCCGGCCTCCGGCTGCGGCACGACGGTGATGCTGGACTTCGCGTACGGCTCGGGGAACTCAGCGCGCAGCTCCGCACTGATCGCCTGCATGCGCGCGCGCGCCTGCTCGACCGAGACACCGGACCGCAGCCGCGCCACAACGTTGTACGAATTGTTATTGCGGTTTTCGAAACTTCCACCGGAACCGGGTTGCGCCTGTTCGAGCTGCGTCAGGGGCAGCCAGATGATCGGGTCCACCATCGGAAGCGCGCCGCGAAAGCCGGGAGGCGTGACACCGATGATCTCGACGTTGTGGCCATTCACCGGAACCTGGCGTCCGACAATTTTCGGGTCAGCGCCGAAGAGCGTGCGCCAACCGCGATCACTGAGCACCGCAACGGGATGTGCGCCACGACCGTCGTCTTCGGCGGGCACGAAAGTGCGACCGCGGACCGGGACAACGCCAAGCACGGTGAAGTAGTTCGCCGATACTATCTGGCCAAACGTCTGAATGGGACGTTCCGATGCCGAAATGTTCAGCGGCGAGAATCCCCAGAGCGCGACACCGGAGTAGACAGCGCTGGATCGTCGCTGCAGATCGTAGAAGTGCGGAATCGAGTTTGATCCGTATTCGAGGCCAGGATAGGTGCGGTACAGTTGCACGAGGTCGTTCGCTTTCGTCACGCCTGGCAGCGGTCGCAGCAGCAGCGTTTCGGCCATCGAGAAAACGGCGGTGTTGAGGCCGATACCGAGCGCCAGCGTCACGACCACGATCGCCGTGAAGAGTGGACTCTTTTTCAGCATGCGGCCGGCAAA
>JANMWU010000250.1:0-7942 GCA_031380785.1 Gemmatimonadaceae bacterium | reverse complement strand
TCGAACGCTTCGACTTTCTTTGCCGGTGCTCCGCCAACGCGTGTGTTCGGCGGCACATCCTTGTTCACGACCGAGCCGGGATTCACCACCGCGCCTGCACCGATCGTCACACCAGGCAGGATAACGCAGCGAGCGCCGATCCACACGCCACTTTCGATGACCACGGGGCTGCGGATCACCGGTCCGGCGCGGTGTTCCTTCGGGCCCAGCTCGTGGGTGCTGGTGAGGATCATCACCTGCGCTCCGATCAGGACCCGATCGCCGACTGTGATCCGGTCCTCGAGATCGAGTACGGCATCGATATCGATCACCACGTCGGAGCCGATGATCAGATTCGCGAACAGGCCACGCTTGCTGCTGTCCTTTGGATCGGGTCGGCTGCCGGTGATGCGCGGCAGGCCGAGCACCGTCGTCCGTTCGCCAACCGGGAAGCCGGTGTCGCGCAGCATCTGCGCGATGCGCAGCGGCAAGGCGGCTCGCGGGATGAAGGCGGTGCGCATTTTCAGCATGATGAGTCGCGGATGGATCGCCGCCGACTCGCCCAACACGAGGCCCCACACCTTTGACGGATTCATGACTGCTGGCTGCGGCGCATTTTCTTGAATCGTACGCCCGAGAGGTCATGCGCCACGATCTCGATCCGGACCGGCACCTGGTATCCCACCAGACGGCCTTTGCAGAACTCGCGCATGCGACGCTTGAATTCCGGCATCGGCTCCGGCGTCACGAGATTAAAGCGCGCCGCCACGAATTGACCGGTCAGCGGACTCGGTTCGCCGACCACCGCCACGTCGCGCACGTTGTCCATTTCCATCAGCACGGCTTCGACTTCGCTCGGATAGACTTTCTGTCCGCCAACGTTGATCAGATCGGTGACGCGGCCGAGGATGCGCAGATACTCGCCGTCAACTTCCACTGCATCCTGCGTATTCAGCCAGCCGTCGGCGTCGAACAGGTCGGGCGCGTTGAGATAGCCGAGCATCGCCGTCGGACTCTTCACCCACAGCACGTTGTCGACGATCCTGAACTGATAGCCATCGCCGGTGAACTTGACCCACAGCGATGTCGAGTCGCGCGACTTGGAGCGCAACACGCCGAGTTCCGACATGCCGAACGTCTGCACCAGCTTCACACTCGGCAACGCCGCCGCGAGCTGCGTCAGCGTGAGTGGCGTCATCGGCTCCGTGCCGTACGCGATCACGCGCAACGACGACATGTCGTGCTCGTGCCACGCCCCTGAGATCAGCATCAGGTTGAGGAACGTCGGCGAGGTGGGCAGCGTGTGCACGCGATGGGCTGCGATCGCGCGGCAGACCGTGTCTGGGTCACGTGTCGGCGTGGTGACCAGCGTACCACCGCTCGAGAACGTGCCGAGCATGGTGTCGATGCCGCCGATATGATCGAAAAGCAGGAAGGTGAGCGTCACCTTCTTTTCTTTCGGTTTCTCGAACTTGCCGAGCAGTCCGACGAAGTCGTGCAGAATCGCCTTGTGGGCTCCGCTCGAGCCGGAGGAGAAGATCACCAGCCCGGGGTGTTCGCGGCCGATGAGCTTCTGCATCAGTGCATTCGTCACCTGCCGATCGAACGCCGTAATGGTGGTGGCGTCGTCCTCGGCGAGCGCGATCAGGCACTGCACTTCGGCAATGGCCATGAACTTGTCGCGATGCGGCGCCATCATTGGTGTGATGGGAACGCAGACCGCCCCCAGTTCAATCAGCGCCAGCAGCAGCGCGCAGGAATTCGGCGAAAAGTTGCCTTCGATTGCGACCACCTGACCGGCCGTGACGCCACGCTCGTTCAGCGTGGTCGTCCATGTGTCGACCTGTTTCAACAGTCCGTCGTACGTCAGCACCTGCTCGTTCCAGATGAGCGCCGGGGAGTCGGCCCATCCCTGCAGCCGCTCCCGGAGCCACACCGCGCCCGACGCCATCAGCTGATGCCGCCGAGGTAAATGCACTGGCCGGTGATATTGTCGCTGGCCGGGCTGATGAAGAAGTCACACACGTTGGCGCAGTCCTCGTACGTGCCGAGGCGCTTGATGGCGAGGTTGTTCACCACCGCGTCAACCTTGTCCTTCGGTACGCCCTTGATCATGTCCGTCATGATCGGCGTGGCGCCGAACGAATTGCAGGTGATGCCCCACTGTCCGAGCTCGAACGCCAGAATGCGCGTGAGAGTCACCACGGCGCTCTTCGACGCCGCATAAATCGCCTCACCGGCCAGCGCGATCGGTGCCACGATGGTCGTGAAATTCACGATCCGGCCGTACTTGCGGCGCATCATGACTTTCGCGGCATCCCGGCACACCAGCATCGTGCCCGTCACGTTGACTTCGAACATGCGGTTCGCCGTCGCGGCCGGCGTCAGCAGCACATGATTCATGGTCGCAATGGCGGCGTTGTTCATCACGATGTCCAGCCGACCATGACGCTTGTTGATGCTGGCGATCATGGCCCGTACCGCCCGCTCGTCGCAGACATCGAGATTGTGGTGCGTGTAGCTGGCGTCCTTGATGTCGACGTCGCCGCGGCTGCACCCTTCGACGATGTACCCCTTGGTGAGATAGTGTTCGGCGAGATGACGACCAATGCCCTTCCGGCTTCCGGTAATGAGAACAACCTGACGTTCTGCCGTCATGCCGCTTGCTTCTCCTGATCGACGAGCGTGCAGATGTGGTCAGTCAGCACGCCGACGCTGCGGAACGGGCTGTTGCGCTCCGACATCGCGCGATCGTTCGCCAGCGTCACTGAGATGTCATGCCCAGTCTCCAGTGCCTGCTCGATCTCCACGATCAGTGACACCATGCCGAGCGAGTCGATGACCGCCTCCTTGCCGACGAGGACGACCGCTTCGTCGAACGGCGACGGAATGTCGTCGCCATTCTGCGTCAACAACTCGCGAAGGCTGGACAGGACGACTTCCTTCGCCGTGCTTCGATCAAACCCACTCATGTGTGCTCCTCATCAGCGCCATTTGGCCAGTGAAATTTTTTGCGTACCCATAACGAGCGTGTGCTCCGGGACATCTTCCGCAACGACGACCGAGGCCCCGATCACGGCACCGGCACCGATGCGGACGCCGGGCAGAATTGTCGAGCGCGCGCCGAGCCACGCACCGTCTTCGACGACAATCGGTGCCCGCGTCATGCGGCCGGCGCGGCATCGCGGATCGGTCGTCTCGTGGCCGTGAGTAATGAACATCACCTCGTGCCCGACCGAAACATGATTGCCGATGACGATGTCATCTTCCAGATCGAAGTGGCAGCGCACGTTGAATCCGGAGTGCTCGCCGATTTTTAAATGGCCGAGCTCGCCAGAGCCGCCGATTGACGGCCAGCCCCAGAACAGCGAGCCGTGCCCCATGTTGAACCCCGCCAGTCTCATGGCGCGCGAGCGCGCTATGACCCCGGCGAAGGGCGGCATCAGCTTGAAGAGCGCCGTGATTACCGGCGGTATTGGATTAAAGCTCCGAAGATCGGGCACGCAGTCCAGGCCGGTCGGGCGTCGCGGGAAGTATCTTCGGCATCCAGCAAGATTCAAACTAGAAAGGTCCGGCAATGACGAACAAGGTACGGGCCCGGTTACGAAGCAATCTCGCTACGATAGCCAGCTGCACATGACGAGCCCAGCAGGATATTCGATCGTCGCGTGATCACTCTCGGTCTTGATATCGGCACGTCCGGTGTGAAACTGGCGCTCATCGATCATTCGGCGCCGGGTGTCGAGCGGGTCATCGGCATCGCCAGCCATCCGCTCACGGTCGAACGCCCGCATGCCGGATGGAGCGAGCAGGATCCCGAATCCTGGTGGCGCGCCACGCTCGCATGCGTAGATGAACTGAAGGTTGCTCACGCGACCGAACTCGCCGCCTGTGTTGCGATCGGACTCTCAGGACAGATGCATGGCGCCACGCTGCTCGACGCCGCCGGCACGGTGCTCCGACCGTGCATTCTGTGGAACGACGGCCGCAGCGTTGAGCAGTGCCTCGAACTGGAACAGACCTGGACGGTCTCACGCGCGGTGACCGGCAACCTCGCCATGCCGGGCTTCACCGCGCCAAAGCTGCTCTGGGTCCGCGAGCACGAGCGGGCGGTATTCGATCGCGTGGCGACGGTGCTGCTGCCGAAAGCGTACGTCCGCTGGAAGCTGTGCGGCGAGATGATTGAGGACATGTCCGATGCCTCGGGAACCTTGTGGCTCGACGTCGGAGCGCGGCGCTGGAGCGAGGAAGGCCTCGACGCGTGCGGAATGAACATCCGGCAGATGCCACGACTGGTGGAAGGCAATGAACCGGCCGGTGTGCTGCGCAAGGATCTGGCGCAGCGCTGGGGAATGGCGGTGAACGTGATCATCGCCGGCGGCGCGGGTGATAACGCAGCCGGCGCGGTTGCCGTCGGCGCGGTGCATCCGGGTGACGCTTTCGTGTCACTCGGCACCTCGGGTGTGCTGTGGTGCACAACGGCCGGGTTCGCACCCAACGCCGATGGGGCAGTGCACGCGTTCTGCCACGCGTTGCCTGGCACCTGGCATCAGATGGGCGTGCTGCTCAACGCCGCGTCGTGCCTGTCGTGGTGGGCCGGTATTACCGGCCATGATGAAGCTGCACTGATTTCCGAGCTGCAGCGCGGCGCCACAACGACAGCCTTCTTCGCGCCGTATCTGGCCGGTGAACGCACACCGCACAACGACACGACGGTTCGCGCTGGTTTCGCAATGCTCGACGCGTCGCATACCCGGGCCGACCTGACGCTGGCGGTGCTTGAGGGAGTGGCGTACGCAATGCGCGACGCACAGCTCGCCCTCGCCGCCGCCGGAACCACGATCGCCGAAGCTGACCTGCTTGGCGGCGGCGCCCGATCAGCCGCGTGGTGTCAGGTGATGGCCGACGTGCTGAACATGCCGCTGCACGCCGTGACACAGAGCGAAATTGGGTGCGCCGTCGGCGCCGCGCGATTGGCGGGGATGGCGTGCAGCGACGGTGACCGCGAACGGGTTGCGCACTTTGCCACCCGGCCGGCGCGGCTCGCGACCTATGAGCCGCGCGCCGACGCAGTTGGCTTTCACGCGGCGCGGCATGCACAGTGGCAACAGCTGTATCGGATGTCGCACGACTTCCAGCGCGCCTCACACTGATCGCCGACTTCACGCACTCATTGCCATGCCAGCCCCAGTCTCACGCGATTCGTCCGCCGGCCGCTGGTTCAGCCTCAGCGAACCACTGAAGCACGAAGGCCCGAAATACACTCCGACATCGCGGCGACCGTTCGGCTATCGCTTCTACGACGCCAACCGGAAAGTGCTCGGCCGGCGTATGGAAGATCAGCTGCGTTTTGCCGTGTGCTGGTGGCACACCCTGGTGTGGCCCGGCACCGATCCGTTCGGCGGCGAGACCTTCATGCGACCGTGGCACAGCGCCGGCGGTGACCCGATGGCGCAGGCGATGCAGAAAGTTGATGTCGGATTCGAGCTGTTCCGATTGCTCGGCGTGCCGTACTTCACCTTTCACGATCGCGATGTAGCGCCGGAAGGTGCGACGCTGCGCGAGTCGAACGCGAATCTGCAGCGCGTGGGCGAACGGCTGTCGACAAAGATTGAAGAGAGCGGCGTGAAGCTGCTGTGGGGCACCGCCAATCTTTTCTCGCACCGTCGCTACATGGCGGGCGCGGCGACCAATCCCGATCCGGAAATCTTTGCGTACGCTGCGGCGCAGGTGAAAACGGCGCTCGAACTCACGCACACGCTCAAGGGCGCGAACTACGTGCTGTGGGGCGGGCGTGAAGGGTACGAGACGCTGCTCAACACGGACCTGAAGCGCGAGTGGGATCAGCTGGGCCGCTTTCTGCACATGGTGGTGGAGCACAAGCACAGGATCGGGTTCAAGGGCACGATCCTCATCGAGCCCAAGCCGTGCGAACCGACCAAGCATCAGTACGATCACGATGTGGCGAGCGTGTTCGCATTCCTGCAGTCACATGGACTGCACCGGGAGATCAAGGTCAACATCGAGCAGAATCACGCGATTCTCGCCGGTCATTCATTCGAGCATGAAATCGCGTTGTCGCACGCGCTGGGCGTATTCGGATCGATCGATATGAATCGCGGCGACGAACTGCTTGGCTGGGACACTGACCAGTTCCCGAACAACCTGCCACAGATGGTGCTGGCATTTCTCGAGATCATGCGCGGCGGTGGATTCACCACCGGTGGCGTGAACTTCGATGCCAAGCTGCGGCGTCAGTCGATCGATCCCGACGATCTGATCACCGCCCACGCCGGTGCCATGGATCTCTGTGCGCGCGCATTGCTGATTGCCGAGCGTATCATCGACGATGGAGCGCTCACCGATCACGTCGATGCGCGATATGCCGGGTGGGACAGCAAGGAAGGCAAGGCGATTCTGAAGGGGAAGCGAAGCCTGGCCGATCTGGGGGCGCGTGTGGAGCAGGCGGCTGTTGAACCGCAGCCGGTGTCGGGCCGGCAGGAGTACCTCGAGAATCTGATCAACAGTTACATCTGACCGTACTCAGGAGAGACCAGACGTGCCGACGAACATCAAGGGCCCCGGCATTTTCCTCGCGCAGTTCGCGGGAGATGCGGCGCCGTTCAATACCTGGGATGGCATCACGAAGTGGGCCGCCGGACTGGGCTTCAAAGGAGTCCAGATCCCGGCGTGGGACGCACGCTTCATCGATCTGAAGAAAGCGGCGTCGTCAAAGACGTATTGCGAGGAACTGACTGGCATCGCACAGCAGAACGGCGTCACGATCACCGAGCTCGCCACGCACCTTCAGGGACAGCTCGTCGCCGCACATCCCGTCTACGACGAAGCATTTGATGCGTTCGCGCCCGGGCATCTGAAAGGCAGTCCGAAGGCGCGCCAGAAGTGGGCGGTACAGCAGCTGATGTGGGCGGCGAAGGCGTCGAAGAATCTCGGCCTGACATCGATGGCCAGTTTCTCCGGTGCGCTGGCGTGGCCGTATCTGTACCCGTGGCCGCAGCGTCCGGCGGGTCTGATCGAGATGGCGTTCGATGAACTCGCGAAGCGCTGGCGTCCAATCTTCGATGCATTCGATGAAGCTGGTTGCGACGTAGCGTTCGAACTGCATCCTGGCGAGGATCTCTACGACGGTGTGACGTTCGAGATGCTGCTCGATCGCGTGGAGCAGCATCCGCGCTGCTGCATCAACTACGACCCGTCGCATTTTCTGTTGCAGCAGCTCGACTATCTCGAGTTCATCGACTTTTACCATCAGCGCATCAGTTCCTTCCACGTGAAGGATGCCGAGTTCCGGCCGAATGGAAAACAGGGTGTGTACAGTGGCTATCAACCGTGGTTGAAGCGCGCCGGCCGCTTCCGCTCACTCGGCGATGGCCAGGTGGATTTCAGGGCCATCTTCTCGAAGCTGGCCGAGTACGACTACGACGGCTGGGCTGTGCTGGAGTGGGAGTGCTGCCTGAAGCATCCCGAGCAGGGAGCGGCCGAGGGCGCGCCGTTCATTGCCGATCAGATCATCCGCGTGACCGAGAAGGCGTTCGACGATTTTGCCGGCAGTGCGACGAATCCGAAGCAGCTCAAGCGGATGCTCGGCCTGTAGGCAGGTGCCGCTCACCAGCGAGGACCGCGCGCCAGGTGTACTGCATACGAAGTGATTCACTGACAACTCGAGGATTTTCAGCGTGGCGATTGAAGCGAAGGCCGGTGCGGCGGCGGTGACTCCGCGCCGGATCCGGCTTGGCATGGTTGGTGGTGGCGAAGGCGCATTCATCGGTGGCGTGCATCGTTTTGCGGCGCGCCTCGATGATCAGTTCGAACTGGTAGCCGGTGCACTGGCATCGAGTCCGGAGAAAGCGCAGCGCTCCGGCGCGGCACTGGGACTGGCTGCCGATCGCACCTATTCGGACTACGCCGCGATGGCGACGGCGGAATCGGCGCGCGCGGACGG
>JANMWU010000240.1:0-2226 GCA_031380785.1 Gemmatimonadaceae bacterium | reverse complement strand
TCGACGAATGAGAGTGTCGAGGAAGTGGCGAAGATTGCGTATGTCGACGAATTCGTGAGTCGGTTTCCCGATGGCTTCGATACGATTGTTGGCGAGCGCGGCGTGAAACTGAGTGGCGGCCAGCGACAGCGCGTGGCGATTGCGAGGGCGATTCTGGCCGATCCGCGCATTCTGATTCTCGACGAAGCGACGTCGAGCCTCGACAGCGAGAGCGAGCAGTTGATTCAGGAAGGGCTGCGGCGGTTGCGTGCGGGTCGGACGACGTTTGTGATCGCGCATCGTCTGTCGACGATTACGTCGGCGGATCAGATTCTGGTGTTGGAGAAGGGGGAGATCGTGGAGCGCGGCACGCATCGCGAGTTGCTGGCGAAGAGCGGGCGGTATCGCGAGTTGTATGAGCGGCAGCATCACATCGAGACGGATCGGTTTATCAATCCGGGTGAGGATCCGACGGCGGTGTCGGCGCAGAATGGGACGGTGCGCGCGGGGGTGTGACTGCTGGATCGTTGCAGATCGTGACGCGATAGAACGCTCGTTAGGCCCAGCCCAATTTCAGTGTTGCATGCCATCAATGTCTGAGGTTTCGGGTCGCGACGATCCGTCGAAACTCTGCGCTCGATGCGGACACTCGCAGGATCAACACGAGATGCACGCCGACATCCCATATCCGACGGACGGGTGGGTGACGTGTCCCGTCACCGGCTGTACCTGCTATGGCACGTGGAGTGTCGACGAGGAGAGTCGGCCCGCCATGGAGCACGCGCGCCAGAAGCATTTCGAAGATCAAGCTGCGGACGCGCGAGACGGATTGGCGAGCTAGCGTTATGGTGGTGCGAAGGCTGCGCAGAGCTGGCCACTGGTTGAGCCGCGCACCTGCGGCTGTTCGGCCCATCGGCTTCGCACGCTGGTGACAGCGGCCAAATCGGCTACGCGCGTGGTGATCGGTCGAGATCGCGGCGGGCCGTTACCGGAAGCGCGGGTTAAAATTCCGAGCGGTGCCTAACACGGGTTGCTGCAGTCACGGCGGCCGCTGGTCGGTGAGCAGGATCGAGATCGTGCAGCCGCAGTGCAGCAGAACCCAGCTTCGTGAGCGGGCGGCTGCACCGTACACATTGTGCCACTAATGTCATCGCATCGCACGGCGCGACTTTCTGGTAGCACACGGGCACTTTGGATTCGCGGCCCGGTGCTGCGGCTGCGAGGCGGTGGTAGCTTCGTCATATGACGCGTCACGGCAAATTCCTGACACGGCTCTTGAGCGGCAGCGCGGATCAGGCGCTCCGGTTTGATGAGCTCTGCGCCCTCCTGCGCCGCACGGGATTTGCCGAGCGCCACCGGGGTGGCAGCCATCATATCTTTACTCTGGATGGGGTGGCCGAGATCTTGAATCTCCAGCCGCGCAGCGGCGGGATGGCCAAGGCGTAGCAGGTAAGGCAGGTGCGTGACCTCATTTTGCGCTATCAATTGGCGGCAGCGATTCTCACTGAGGCGGAGCGCGACGACGATGCAACCTGAGCACCGCTACGAAGTCATCCTGTACTGGTCCGACGTTGATCAGGCGTTCATCGGGGAAGTCCCTGAGTTACCGGGCTGCGCCGCCGATGGCCCGACGTACGCGGCGGCGCTGGAAGCAGTCGAAACTGTCATCGCAGCGTGGATCGCGACTGCGCATGAACTGGGTCGTCCAATCCCGACGCCGAAGGGCCGTTTGCTGTTCGCGTGAGCCACAGTCGGTGCACGATCGGCGCTGGTTGGTGAGCAAGCGCACGAATGTGAAGCCGCGGCCTACAAAGACCCCGTTTCGTCAGCGGAGCCTATGGCTTTCTGAGCTTCGCGTCTTCGGGCGTATGCTGCTGCAGACTGACAATGCTGCGTCGGATAGCGCCGGTGCGGGTGAACCAATCGAACAGTGCCTCACCGTCGCCATCGCGCACCGCGTTCTGCATCCGCTCAAAGTCTGCGTTGAACCGCGCCAGAACATCCAGCACGGCGTCGCGATTGTTGAGAAACACGTCGCGCCACATCGTCGGATCGCTGGCGGCGATTCTGGTGAAATCACGGAAGCCACTGGCGGAATACCGGATTACTTCTTCTTCGAGATCCGTGCCGAGCTCCGTCGCCGTGCCGACAATGGTGTAGGCGATCAAGTGCGGCAGATGTGAGGTGATCGCCAGCACACGATCGTGATGCTCGGCGTCCATCGTTTCCACGGTCATGCCGCACGCG
>JANMWU010000151.1:0-1698 GCA_031380785.1 Gemmatimonadaceae bacterium | reverse complement strand
CCCACCGACGCGATTCAGAAATCCGACTTCGGGATTGAAATCGCGGCCGGCTTGCAATACGCGAACGGAGTTGCTCCAGTTGCGCGTGGTGTAGCTGGCGAGTGTGCTGAACGCGAGGTCGTCGTGTCCTTTGCCGGGCGTTTCGGTCTTGCCGCCCCACCAGTCCACCGTCACCGCATCGTTCACACCGAGGCGACCATCGACGCCATACGTGCGATTGTGATCGGGGCCGACGTCTCCCAGCCCGAGTCGCTGCACGCCAATCAGGCCGAGCCGGGATCGGCGACCGAATTCCTTCGTGACACGAGCGACCGAGTACGAGTTGCCCTGCTGCGTGGAACTGGTCTTGTCGGTGACGATTTCAAGCAGCCCCACCGTGAGTCCGGCGACACGACCCGAGAGGCGACCGCCGCCGCGGATAGGCACCGGGTTGCCGAGCGTGTCAATACCGATCCGGCGCGTGAAAAACAGGTCCACGGCCTGCGGCGTTCCGGCCGAAAAGATGCCGGCGTTCTCCAGAAAGAAGACGCGTTTTTCAGGGAAGAACAGTGGAAAGCGCGTCAGGTTCGTGCGCTGCTCGTCCACCTCCACCTGCGCGAAGTCGGTGTTGTACGTGAGGTCGAGTGTCAAACTCGGCGTCAGTCCATACTTCGCGTCGATGCCGAATTCCGTCGGATGGCGATACGTCTGATCGACGGCGAAGGTGCGCGTATTCGAACTCAGCGCGTACGGTGTGACGGTCGCCACGCGCCTGACCGGCACCGTCAATCCCGCCAGCGTACCGGCCCGCGACAGCCGATAGAGTGAGAACTGGCGCGGCACGAATGACCAGAGCGATTCTTCATTCTTGCGGCGGATGCTGCGCGCCATGTTCATACCCCACACCTGCTTCGCATCGCCGCCGTACCGCAGCGTCGAGAACGGAATGCGGAACTCGGCGTACCAGCCCTTGGCGTCGATCGATGTGGCGACCTTCCAGCTGCCGTCCCAGTTCAGATTGAAGCCACCCAGCGCGCCGGTTTGAGCGCGCGATTGTCCCGTCTGCGTCACGGCGCCGCCTTCACCTTCGCGCGTCACCTGCCCGTCGTATTCGACGCCGGCCGGTGTGGTCGCGAATACGAAGCCGTTTTGCTTGTCCAGATACGTGTCGAGAATGATCGCGAAGTAGTCGCTGTTGGTGAGCAAAACGTCGCGCAACTTTTCACCGGCGACGATTCCCTTCGGTTCACGATCGAACAGCCAGGCGCCGATGTACAGCGCCTCGCCGTCCGTCAGGATTTTGACTTCGGTTCGTTCGGTTGCGGGCTCGCCTTCGCGAGCCTCGCGCTGAATGAAGCCGTCGAACGGCGTCGCATTTTTCCACACCTCTTCATCGAGTTTGCCATCGATGACTGGCGCGACAGTTACGACCTGCGCGACGCCGGCGCGGCCAGCGAGCGAAACCGACGGCTGGTTGGTCTGCGGCGGCGCAGGCATTGGCTGAGCGGATGCAACGCGCGACGCGCCGAAGGCAAGCAGCACTGCGCATGCGACGTGACGAATGGGAACACGCAATGACATCGAACGCGGCAGGTGTCGGGGAGGGCACAGCTATCTCGTGCGGACTCCAGGAATACGCGCGAGCACATGCCTGTGTTGCGCCGCGCCCCGCGTCACGCATTCACTGCTTCTTCGGATACACCGCCACCGCTTCGATTT
>JANMWU010000115.1:0-9614 GCA_031380785.1 Gemmatimonadaceae bacterium | reverse complement strand
GAAGAGCACCGAGATCGGATTGAAAACCGGCTTCGTCGTGTCAGGCGGCGCGGTCGGATTGGGTGCGGGAGCAAACCGCTTGGTGATTGCGGTAAACTGATTCTGAATGATATGCGAGTAATTCGCTGACGCGGTTATCTGTGGCAGCACCGCCGCGCGGGTCTGCAGATACTGTCCGCGGGCCCGGGTAGCTGCGTTCTGTGCTATGCGCACCTCGTCGCTCGATGGTTCGGCGAGACGGAAGGCCTCGTCGAGTGTGAGCGCACGCGATGCGGGCGCCATGGCCCGCTGCGCAAAACCGGCTGCGGGCAGAATCGTCGCGATGAGCACCGACAGCGCGGCGTGACGGGCGTATGCCGTCAGAGCCGAAACTTTCACGTGAGACTCGTGGTGGGCGTGGAGATCGCGCCGGCGTGGGAGGCCTTGGCGGTGTGGGCCGAGCAGGTCACACCGAGCGCGCGGAGGAACATCTGTACGTAGCGACGGGCGGCCCGGGTTTCGGCCACCCAGAGTTTTTCATCGTGATGCTCGCGCCACATGGCGTCGCCCCACATGGCGCCAACCAGCATCGTCTGCGACGCCGTCAGCAATTCGTCGTGGTCCGGATCGGCCAGCAGCGCGGCGTCCACGAAGCCGTCGCGCACCATCGCGCGCACGTACTCGTGCAGCTCGCGATCCGCCGAGCGGGCTGGCTCGAAACCCTTCACCAATTCGTGGAAGCGCGCATCGGCGGCACCCATCGCCTTGCGAAGCAGTTCGCGCGATCCACGGATCTGGCTGACAAACTGCTCGCACCACGGCGTCAATTCGGAGGCCGGATCGATCGGCGCGGTCGGCAACGGCGGGTCGACAACCTTCAGCAGCGCCACTCGGCGAAACAGCGCCTCGTCCATGAGCGCGGCCTTCGACCCGAAATTGCGGAAGATCGTGACTTCGTTGACGCCGGCGATTTCCGCGACGCGACGGGTGGTCGCGCCCTGGAAGCCGGATTCTGCATATGCCGTCATGGCGGCGGCGATGATTTTCTCGCGAACAACGTTCGTCATGACACCAACAATAGATTCGCTTGGCAGTGTAAGCAAGTAGGTACTTGCGTGCACTTGTGGCCGGTACCGCGTTGCCGTTGCCAACCACGAGTCCGTCACATTCTGGTCAGTAACAAGCTGTGAAATAACGACTTAGCGCCACCGACCCATAAGGCAGTGGCGCTTGCTGACTGCGTCGTATCAACAATTCCGAGGTTTGCTCGGTTGGGTGACCGCTCGCGGTCAGTGCAGGATCGTCGCCTGTCGCCGTCTGGGGTTTCTCGACGACCGACCGCTGATCACCAGGCGGAGCGCTTCCTCAATCGCGTGCGACGGCCCGGTGGCGCTTAATGCCTTCTGCGCCGCCTTCAGCAACGCCGGATTCACCAGCACGATCTGCCATTGCAGCGGATGACGGGACCTGAATGGAATTCCATCGGACATGCGGCCTCCGGATCTGGGTGGGAACGGATGGTGCCGACAGAATGCATCTGCACCGTCAGGTCGCCGTCACCGGAATGCTCCACACACGCCAGCTGCGTCAGACCGCCGTCACCACTGGCTTGTGCCCGACGCTTCTCATGGCGTGGCGGCTTTCTTCTTCGCACCGGCGAAGTCACCGGCGCGTATCATCACGATCTGCTTCGTGTCGATGATACGGCGGACCGCGGCATTCACATCCGCCACCGTCAGCTTCTTCACACGATCCGCCAGGGCCTGATCGTATCCGGTGAATGTGCGATCGTAGGCACGTCGCGCCGTGAGTGTGCTCACGAGTTCATCGTCGTTCGCCAGTTCCTGATCGCGGGCCCCGATCCAGCCTTTGCGCGCCGCATCGAGTTCGTCCTGCGTGATGCCATCGCGCAGAATGCGATCGAGTTCTTCGCGGAATGCGACCTGCAGTCGGTCGATGTTCTGCGGCGCGTAGATGGCGTACGACATCAGCGCGCCGGCGCGGCCCCAGGGTGGCGCATTGAGCTGCGAACCGACACCGTAACTCAGTCCGTCGCGCTGCCGGATACGATCGGCGAGACGGCTCTTGAGAAAGCCGCCGCCAAGGATCTCGGAGCCAAGTTGTGCGGCGGCGTAGGTGGAGTCGCCGTCGTTGATGTCGATGCGCTGCACGGCGAAGAAAATGGCGTTCGCCTTGTCGGGTGTCTCGATTGAGATCAGCGTCGAATCGGACCGGACGTAATTGTTGGCAATGCGTGCCCACGGGCTCTTCGCCGTCCAGTCGCCATAGAGTCGCGTGACCAGCGTCGTCGCCATTCCCGGATCGATATCGCCGATGATCGCCACGTCACCGCTTTGCGCGCCGAAGAAATCGGCGTGGAACGCTTTCACGTCTCCGAGCGTGACGGCCTTCTGCATGGCGATTGCTTCGTCGAGCGTCTCAGGCACGTACTCCGGGTGCCCCTTGGGACGTGGCGTGAGCACGCGTTGCATCGCCAGCACGGCCAACGCCTGCGGGTCACTGCGCCCTGCCTCGAGCTGCGCCAGCTCTTCGTTTCTGAGCGTTTCAAGCTCGGTGGAGTCGAACGCCGGTCGGCGCAGCATTTCGGCCACAAGCTCCATGGTCGGTACAAAGTTTTCGCGCTTTACCTGAATCGAGACCGACACATTCACCGCGGCTCCCGAGGGGCGCACGGTCGCCTTCAGTTTGTCCAGCGTGTCCTTCATGACCTGACGCGATCGCAGCTGCGTGCCGCGACTCAGCAACCCGACGGCAATGCTGCCGGCGTTGCCGCGATTCATCAGTGACTGTTCGGTGCCCGTGCGCAGCGTCACGCGCGCGAAGACCACACCACCGCGCGACTTCTTCGGCAGCATCGTCAGGCGCATGCCGTTCGGCAGCGCGCTCCGAACGGTGCGGGCATCGATCACGGCCGGCGTGGCATTGAACGCCTCACCCTGCACCACTGTTTGCGTGCCGGTGTAACCGCGCACCAGCGTCTCAATCACCGGACCTTCGGGAATCTCGGATCGCTCGGGTTTGGGCGTCGGAATGAACACACCGACGGTGCGGTTGTCAGGCTTGAGATACGCCGTCGCCACCCGCTGCACATCGGCCGCCGTAACGGCCTTCAACCGATCGCGCGAGATGTGCAGCAGGCGCCAGTCACCGCTGGCCTGCGCTTCCGTCAGCGCATAGCCAACCTGCTCGGAGTTGTCGAGCAACTGTTCGACGCCCTTCACCAACTCATTCCGCGCGCGCTCCACGTCTTCAACGCTCGGCGCCGTCGTGATCGCGCCATCGATCGTGCGCAGCAGTACGGCACGCGCTGTATCGAGATTCTGTTCCGCGCGCAGTGTCGCCGACGCGAACAGGAGGCCGGGCTCCCTCAAATCGAAGGTGAAGGACGAGACATCGCTGGCCAGCTTCGCTTCCACGAGTGACTTGTAAAGCCGACCATTCGGGCTTGCCGCGAGCAGCGTCGCGAGCACTTGCAGCGGTGCGTTGTCCATATGCGAAAGCGACGGAATGTGGTACGCGACCATCGCCACCTGATTGTCGCCCACGCGACGCAGCGTCACGGAGCGCTCACCATCCTGCACCGGGTCACGCGTGTACGTGGCGTAGAGCAGGTTGCCGCGATCGAGCGACCGCACAGGCCGCGCAATGCGTCCGAATTTTGCGTTCACCAGCTGCAGCGTCTTCGCCTCGTCGAACTTGCCTGCCACCACCAGCACGGCGTTGTCCGGCTGGTAGTAGCGATGGTAGAACGCCTGCAGGCGTTCGATTGGCACATTCTCAATGTCGGCCCGCGCACCGATCGTGCTGTGCGCGTAGTTGTGCCACAGGAATGCGGTGCTCATGATCCGTTCGCGCAGAATGCTGCCCGGATCATTCTCGCCCATCTCGAATTCGTTGCGCACAACCGTCATCTCGGTCTCAAGATCCTTCGCTGCGACGAATGAGTGCACCATGCGATCCGCTTCCAGATCGAGCGCCCAGGTGAGGTTCGCATCCGACGCCGGTACGGTCTCAAAATAGTTCGTCCGATCGAGCCATGTCGTGCCGTTCGGACGCGCACCTCGCTCCGTGAGCTCCTTCGGAATGTCCCTGTGTGTCGGCGTGCCCTTGAAGAGCAGATGCTCGAGCAGGTGCGCCATGCCCGTCTCACCGTACCCTTCATGCCGGGACCCAACGAGGTAGGTGATGTTCACCGTGACCGTAGGCTTCGATACGTCGGGGAAGAGCAGCACCTTGAGGCCATTGGCGAGGCGATACTCAGTGATCCCTTCCACAGTGGCGCCCTTCACCGGCCCCGCGGGCGTCACCTTCGGCACTGGTTTGGCCGCCTGCGCTCCAAGCGCCGCAGCGATGAATGCCGGCGTGGCGAACGATGCGAGCGATCGGAAACGAATTGACATTAGGCGGAGAAGGTGACGGGTCCGACGGCGGTGCAGACGCGCGGAAAACTACACCACGTGCGGAATCGTCAGAAAGCCGTCGTCAGCCGGATCGTGAACGCCCGACCGGGGAGATTGTAGCCGCGCTTTTCGTAATAGTTCTCGTCCGTCACGTTGCTCACCTGTATGTCGGCGCGCACGCGACGCGTGAGTCGAACGCCGCCGGTCAGGTCGAGAATGGCGAATGCCGGATATCGAATGTCCGACACATCCGAAAAGTCGCTGAAGTCGTCATCGAGCCGCTGGCCCACATAGCGGCCGAGCAGTCCCGCCTGGAATCGCCGGCGATCATCGAATTGCATGCCAAGATTCCAGTTTGCCGACGCCACATTCTTGATCCGGCGCTCGACATTCGGTGCGCCGATCACTACGCCGCGAAAGATCGACGATGGACTGAAGTTCGTTACGCCGTTGAACTGCGCGGCATCGACGGTGACGGTCGGAGTCGTCTCGGTGGCGGAGAAAATCCGCGTGCCGCTCGCGAACATACTCAGCGACCAGGTGCGTGCCATCGCCACGCCCACATCGTACCGCACCGCCGCCTCCAGTCCACGGATCTGCGCGTCACCGGCATTCACCGACGTCTGCAGGCGCGACACCTGCGTGCCATCGGCCAGCGTCGGACGCTGACCGGCCGCGAACGACGCGCGCGCCTGCGTGATGCGATTGGTGACGTCGGTGGCGAAGAACGTGACATCGAGATCGAATGCGCCGCGCAGCCGCGAGAGCCCGAGTCCAATGTCCGTCGTCACCGAATGTTCGGCCGCGAGTGACGGGTTGCCGAACGCAATCGCGGCCACACCGGCGTTCACATTCTTTGTCAGTCCGGCGCGACCGAATGCATCCGGCGCCAGGAATGCGCGTCCCACGCTGCCATGTGCGCGCACACCACCGCCAACTGCGTACAGCACACCGGCACTCGGATTGAAGACGGTGAACGCGTCATTTCCTGCCTGCACATCGGTGCGGAACGGCGTGTTCAGCAGCGACAACGTGACGCGGTCCACGCGCGCGCCGAGCGTGCCGACCAGGCGCCCTTCCAGCGCAGTCACGCGCGTCTCGCCGAACGCCGCCAGCGAACTCACTTCACTGTTTGGACTGTAGGTGCCGATCTCCGAACTCGCGGACGCAAAGGCGCGCGATGTGGCGCGCTGCCGTGTGCCATCGAAACCGACCACCAGCTGCTGGCCCAATGCACTCACCAGATCCTGCAACTGAACTCCGGTGGTCACCTCCTTCGCGTTGTAGCTCACAAAGCGAACGCTGTCGGGCCGGTCGTAGTAATCGCTGAATTCGTCGGTCGTGAACACGCGCGCCAGCAGCGCATTTCCACGGGCAACACCGCCGAAATCCACCGCGCCGCCGGCACGTCGCACGTCCTTGCGACCATTGCCGGGGAAGTCGGTCCCCGCCGAGAATACGTCACCGGGCGTCGCGACATCCTTCGCATTGAACAGATCACCGCGCACATCCACGCGCAGACGCTTGCCGATCATGCCGCCGACGCGGGCATTGCCACTGGTCGATGCGAAATTCGTGAAGTCACGCCGGCTGCCCCGACCGGTGGTATCGGTCACGTAGCGACTCGGTTTGTTGCCGGCCGGATAGATCTTGAAGGCACTGTCGCTGCCAAACACACCGCGCAGCGAGTTGCCGCCGCCGACGTGATAATCGTCGCGCTGATCGAACCGACGCAGGCTCACATCAGCGTCCAGACTGCCAACCACATGGCCACCACCCTGTACGCGAAATTCGCTTGTTCCGAAGCTCCCGCCAGCGGCGGAAAACACTCCGGATCGCGTACCGGTACGGCGGCGCGTCACGACATTTACCACTCCACCCATCGCACTCGATCCGTACAGTGCCGACGCCGGGCCTTTCAGTACTTCTATACGCTCCACATCCTGCAGATCGAGCATCGCCACATTCGTGACGCCGCTTGGCCGACCGTCGAGCAGGATCATCGCGCGCTGCTGAATTGAACCGACCTGCGGCCGGAATCCGCGGATGCCGATGCCGCCAAGCAATCCGGCGTATTGCACGACGTCGATTCCGGCGCGCTTCTTCAGCACGTCCACCAGATCGAGCGACGGTGTTGCATCGAGCTCCGCGCGCGAGATGACCTCGACGCGTCGTGGAAGTGAGTCGATCGGCGCGGCGTAGCGCGATGCGGTGGTGATGACTTTCGGGAGGCGCTGCGCGCGCGTGGAGTCGGGCGTCGGCTGCTGGGCGCCCAGCGCGGTGGCACCGAGCGTCGCCATGACGAGGGTGCGAAGTGTTGTGGACATCAGTCTCTCGACACGCGGCGTCCCTCGCAGCCACGCGTTACCGGAATGCCCGCGCACAGCGTCACACGCGACGCGACCGGGGTCGCACTGCCGTCACGAATCACTGACAGGCAATGAAAAACCCGCTCGTCCACACGGTGAACCGAACGGGGGCAGTCGCACACGATGGCGCGCGCAAAGATTGCGGCCATCACGTACGATCACCCCGCTTCCCTCCCTCGAGGGACCTGCTGCGGGCGTGATCAGGGCCGGTCTCCTGGCTCGGAACCATCGCGTTGCCTTCCCGCCGCATACGGCGCGGCAGTGGCGTCACACCCGATGTCGCCGATTCGCATCGGCTGTTCCTTACAGTGGCGGGGCCGCGCCGGTCTTTCACCGGACTTCCGGATGGCCAGATCACGTCAGAATTGTGTGCGCACAGTACGCAGTCCGGGGCACACTCGCAAGCAACACAGCGCTGCACGCTGCAGCGCCACATGCCCGCAACACGTACTCTTCGGTCGTCAACTCTCCGCTTCGCCGGCTCGCTTCGAGGGTTTCAAATGCGCTGTGCCGCCATCGTACATCGTTTGGTCGCCACCTCTCTGCTCGTGCCTGCTGTCGTCATCGCGCAGGATGGCTATCGCCAACCGCCCGAGCCGATCCGCAGCATCCTCGATGCCACGCCGACACCGCGCGTTGCGGTGAGTCCTGACAACACGCAGCTACTGCTCCTCGGGCGACCATCGTTGCCGGGCATCGCCGAGGTCGCGGCGCCATACATCCCGATGGCGGGCCAGCGATTGAATCCGAACACCGGATTTCCGACGCGCGTCGCGACAAGCACCAGCCTTGCAATCATGTCGATCGCCAGTGGCACGACTCGCAACGTGACGCTGCCAAGTGGTGCGCGCATCGGCAATGTGCGCTTCAGTCCCGACGGCAAGCGCGCAGTGTTTCCTGTGATCACCGACAAGGGCACGAGTCTCGGCATGCTCGATCTTGCTGCCGGTACGGTCAGCGCCGTCGGCACCGCACGCGTGAACGGCGCATTTGGCGATCCGTGCACCTGGATGCCTTCGAGCGACGCGTTGCTGTGCAAGACAATTCCGGAATCACGCGGCACAGCGCCGGTTGAACCGACTGTGCCAACCGGTCCGATCGCGCAGGAATCGTTCGGACGCAAGGCGCCGGAACGAACCTACGAAGACCTGCTCGGCAACGCGCACGACGAGTTGCGATTCACATACTTCGGCACGAGCCAGCTGGCGATGATTGGCTTGGACGGGAAGGCACGCGCAATCGGGGAACCGGCGGTGATCACTTCCGCAGCACCGTCGCCTGACGGCCGCTTCGTGCTCGCATCAGCCATCCACACGCCGTACAGCTACACGGTGCCGATGGCGCGCTTTCCGCTGGTGACCGATGTGTGGAATGCCGATGGCTCGAAGCTGAAGACAATTTTCGATCGTCCGATGGCCGCGGAGCAATCGACGGCATTTGATGCGGTCGACGAAGGTCCGCGCAATATCGCGTGGCGATCCGATGCGCCGGCCACGCTGGTGTGGGTGGAAGCGATGGATGGCGGCGATCCGGCGCATGCAGCAACAAATCGCGATCGCGTTGTCTCGCTCGATGCGCCATTCACCGGGCAGCCGGTGCAGCATGTTGCCGTGGCAACACGCGTGCGCGGGGTGACGTGGGTGCGCAGCGATGTGGCGATGATCACCGAGTACTGGTGGAAGACGCGCCAGACGAAGACATGGATCTTCAATCCATCCACGCCCGGCGCAGCACCGCGGCTGCTGTTCGATCGCAGCGCCGAAGATGCGTACAGCGATCCCGGCTCGCCGGTGATGACAATGACACCGCAGGGAACCATGGTCGCCAGGCTGTCGAACGATCGCGGCGCGTTCTTCACCACCGGCGAAGGCGAAAGTCCCGCCGGTGCGCAGCCGTTCCTCGACAGGATCGACATCGCGACCGGCAAGGCGACACGCTTGTGGCGCTCGCAGGGCGCGCAGTATGAAGAGCCGATTGCGATGCTCGACGATCGCGGTTCGCGCGTACTCACGCGTCGCCAGACCACGACGGAACCGCCGAACTACTGGGTGCGCAACCTGATCGCGCGCATGGCGCCGGTGCAGCTCACACGTTTCACCGATCCGGCGCCGCAGTTCGCCGGCATCACCTCGAAGCTCGTCACATACACGCGCGCCGACGGTGTGCAGCTCTCGGCCACACTGTATCTGCCGGCTGGCTACACGCCGGAAAAAGATGGTCGGCTGCCGTTCTTCTTCTGGGCGTACCCGCAGGAATTCAAGAGTGCAAAAGCCGCAGCGCAGGTGCGCGGGTCACCGTATCTGTTTGTCCGACCCACCGGCGCCAGCCATCTCTTCATGCTGACGCAGGGTTACGGTGTGCTCGACGGGCCGACGATGCCGATTGTTGGCGAGGGGACAAAGGAGCCGAACGATACCTACGTCGAACAGCTGGTCGCGAGCGCCAGGGCAGCGGTGGACAAGGTCGTGGAACTGGGTGTCGCTGATCGCGAACGTATCGGCATTGGCGGCCACAGCTACGGAGCATTCATGACCGCGAACCTGCTGGCCCACACGAATATCTTCCGCGCCGGCATCGCGCGCAGCGGTGCCTACAATCGCACCCTGACGCCATTTGGGTTCCAGCAGGAAGAGCGTCCGTACTGGGAGGCGAACGCGATCTATACGCGCATGAGTCCCTTCACGTACGCCGACAGCATCAAGACGCCGATCCTGCTGATCCACGGCATGGCCGACGACAACAGCGGCACCTTTCCAATCCAGTCGGAGCGCATGTACGCGGCGCTCAAGGGCAATGGGGCGACAGTGCGCTACGTGCAACTGCCTGGCGAAGCGCACGGCTACCT
>JANMWU010000114.1:0-5581 GCA_031380785.1 Gemmatimonadaceae bacterium | reverse complement strand
GGGAACATTGGTCGCGTCTGATTCTGCTCGCCCATCAGCCAGTCGATGAACAGCATCTGCACCGCGCCGCCGCGATACCAGTTGCCCATTTCGTAGTACGGCCCGATGCGACCCACACCGGCACCGAAGCCCTGCACATTCATCGCCGCGTACCCCGGATTGCCGAGCGCTGCCACCGCCGGCTGCCACTCGGCCGTCGACGAACAGCCGGTGGTGCCGATCTTTCCGCTCGACCAGCGCTGGCTGCGCAGATAGTTCAGCTCATCGTCGCCATCGGTGAGTGGTGCGCCGAGGATGTCATAGTTGCCTTCGGCGAAGAAATGGCCGCGCTCCTGCATGTCGACGTACGCATAGCCGTGCCTGATGGCGGTCAGCGCGGCGGTCATGTCGCGCGGCACGCCGTTCGGCACATCCCAGAAGTTGAAGTTGTACGGCGTGCGCACCCAGATCGCAGGGTATTTCTGCGTCGAGTCCTTTGGCACGTAGATGTCGGCCGGAATGCGGATGCCGTCGCGCATTTTGATCATCACCTTGCGGTTGACCACCGCCAGCGTCTGCAGTTCGTTTTCCGTCGCCCAGCGTCTGGCCTTGAGGCTGTCAGGCAGCGGTCCGCCGCCCTGCGCAAAAATCGAAGTGCTGCCGAGCATCAGCGCGGCGGCAAGAAAAATTCTGTGCGACGGGGCAGCCGTCATGGCAGGCTCCAGCGGGGTGTTGGACTGCGGGAATCAATAGATCCGACTGCAGAACGCGCAGCGACCGCAATGCGCTGTCGTCAGACTATCGCCTGATCGCCGCCAGCAGTTGCTCCGCCGCGGTCACGCGTGCGTGTCCGGCACCGTAGCCGTAGCGCAGCGGCACCAGCGACTGCGTGACCAACTCACTGGCCCCAACCGTATCACGCAGCGCCAGCCTCGCGCGTGACTCCGCCACCAGTGCATCGCCCACGACAGCGCTTTGTTTCGGTGCCAGCGAATCGATGCTGGCGGCGCCGCGCGCATCGTGCGCCAGTGTTGCGGCCCGTGCGGCATCGCCGGTGGCCAGGGCGTAGCTGCTGGCGCGAATCAGCAGTGGCGCCAGCCACGCTTCCACATGTGACGTATCGCCCCATCCCGCGCTCCGCGCGAAGCGCTGCAGTGAGTCGAGAGCAGCGGCAGGCTTGCCGGCGGCATTCATCAGCGCGGCGTCGAGCAGAACCGGTTGCAGTCGCGCACGCGGACGCGGCGGCAGCTGCGCGATGGTGGGACCGAGAGCGGCGGCCATGCGCTCTGCGTCGGCAATACGGCCAGACGAGAGCGTCGCGTCGGCCAGTGCAACCTTCGTGTCGAGAATCACATTTGGCGGCAGCGAGCGCGAGGAGTCGGCAAGCACCACCGGTGCCATGCGCGCCACGCTGTCAGTTGCACCAAGCCGTTGATAGGCCGCCACCGATCGCACCAACAGCGTGAGCGGCGCAGGCGCCGTACTGCCGGGCGCATGAAGACGACGGATTTCCGCTTCGAGACCACGACTGGCTGTCGCGAACTCACCGATACCCATTAACGCGGCGGCACGATTCCCGGCCAGCACCAGGTAGCCTTCGGTATCGATGTTGCCGGCGTTCACGAAGGCCGCTATGGCCATCCCAAGCGTCGCCAGGGCTTCGCGGGTGTGGCCTGACTGCATCTGCGAATTCGCCAGATTGTTGAGCGCAACGGTGTAGTTGCTGCTCAGCGTATCGCCGCTGCGTTTCGTCAGTGCGACCGCGGTCTGCATATTCACAATGGCCGAATCGAATGCCCCCGTCTGCACTTGGCGCGTGGCGTCGGCGGTGCTGCAGGCGATGGAGGTGGCCATACTCGTATCACGCGGATGCCTGAGCAGGATTTGCTTGGCCAGTGCGAGCTGCGCTTCCGCCGAATCCTTGCGCTCGGACCTGAACAGCACCCACGATGCAATGCATCGCTGATGCGCTTCGGCGGCGTTGTCACCAACGCTGTGCGACAGCGCCGCCGACTGCAGCTCGAGTTCCGATTGCTTCATCAGATCGTTCAGCTCTCCATAACGGTCGGCAAGAAACGACAGAATCGAGGCATGGATTTGCGGTTCGCTGCGATACTGCTTGGCGACGATCGATTGCACCCGCGCCAGGCGCGCGTCCGGCGTCAGGTGCACTGAATCGGATTCGACCAGTGAAAGCAGCTGCAGCAGCACGTCGCCGGTGGCCTGCGCCAGCCGCGCATTCATCTTCGCCTCGTCGCGCTGATCCTCAGCCACGCGCATCTGCTGCCGGGAGAAGAGCGTTGCGCCGACCAGCGCCGCTGCCACGATTCCCGCTGCGGCAACGCCAATCCGGTTGCGTCGGGCAAAACGTGACAGGCGATACCACGTGGAATCGGCGCGCACGCTCACCACGCCATGGCGCAGGTAGCGCCGCAGATCGTCGGCCAGTGCGGCGATGGACTGATACCGTTCGCTCGCCTCGCGCCTGAGTGCGCGCGCCAGGATGTTGTCGAGGTCACCCGCGAACTGTTTCGCGAGGCGTTCGCCGGTGTTGCCGCGCTGCGCCGCCGACCGCTGCATCTCGGCGGCGGTGCGGAACTTCGTCGACGTCACGGCATCGCTGAGCCGCAGCTGCGAACCGTAGATGGTGGCGCGGAAATACTCGGCCGAAGTCTTCGCGCCGTCGGCCAGCGGATGCACGCCGGCCAGCAAGCGAAACAGCAGAATACCGGCCGCATACACGTCGGTGCTGGTCGTGATGCTGCCGCTCAGCACCTGTTCCGGCGCGGCATACTCGGGCGTAAGCGCGCGGCCGCCGGTGGCGGTGAGCTCCGCCTCCTCATCCACTTCGAGCAGTTTCGCGATGCCGAAGTCCAGCAGCTTCACCGCACCAGTGTTGGTGACGAGAATGTTGGCCGGCTTCAGATCGCGGTGCACGACGAGATTGGAATGCGCGCTGCTTACGGCGTCGAGCACTTCGATCACCAGCCGCACGCGTTCTGCCGGCGACAGACTGCGACTGTCGCAGTATTCGTCGAGGCGCGTGCCTTCGATGTATTCGAGGACGAGAAATGGCTGGCCGATCTCGCTGATGCCGGCATCGAGTAACCGCGCGATATTCGGATGCGTCAGCATCGCGAGGATATTGCCTTCACGCAGGAACCGCTTTTCGGCGCGCCCACCGACGAGCGCCAGGTTCAGCAGCTTGACCGCGACCTGTCCCTCGAAGCGACCGTCGGCGCGATGCGCCAGCCACACCTGTCCCATTCCGCCGCGGCCGATGAGCCGGTCGAGGACGTAGCTGCCAAGCATCATGCCGGCCAGCGTGGCCGGTGCGGTCGCGGCAGGTAGCGGTGCCGCGCCAGGCGCACCCTCCGTCTGCGAGCCGTCGCGCGACAACTCACTCGACAGGAACTGCTCGACCAGCGCCGCCAGCTCGGGGTCTGTGGTGCGAAGCGCGCTCAGGAACTGATCACGCTCGTTCGGAGCGAGATCGAGCGCGGAATCGACAGCGGGTCTGATCCGGTCCCAGGTGCTCTTGTCGTACGGAACCACGCTCGCTCCGGCGTACGGGAGGGCCTCGCGATGCTACTGCGTGCCATGCGTCAAAGGAACATGATTGCCGACATCGGGGCAAAGTGGCCGGCGGATCGCTGGCGACAAATCGCTCGCCATGGAGTCGTTCGCGATGGGTCCGGAATTTCCCGGCGCGCGTACGCACATGTGGCGCTCAGCGATCTGGGAATGGTGCAATCGACGGCTGGCTTCATGGGCATCGGACGTGCGCGTCCGACGGCATGGTCGTCCGCCTCATTCAACACGGCCGAGCAGAAGATGACGTGGACCAAGGTGAATCGCACGGCAAAGCTGATTCCCTATGTGCTCTTCGGCCTCATCGCGCTGCGTGTGCTGTTCCAGTTGTTCGGGCATCGCTCCTGAGCAACATCGGCTTCGACTCGTCGCCGTATGCGTCGCGCGAGACGCAGCTGCTCCGCGTGACGCGCACCTAGTGCGCGTCCGCCGGAGGTGCCACGCCGCGCGTCGGCTTGCGAAGAATGAGGATCGACGGCGACACCAGCGCAAATACCACCAGTACGAACATCCACGCGTCGTTAAAGCTCAACAGCGTCGCCTGTTGCGTGACCTGACTATTCAGCAACGTCAGCGCCGCCTGATGCGCGCGATCAGCGTCCATGCCGCGCGACAGAAATCCGCCGGTGAGCATACGCACACGCTCGTCGGTGAGGACTGCCCCCGGCGACAGCGACGCGATGAGATCGTTGCGATGAAACTGCGTGCGCTTCGCGATCTGGTTTGCCAGCACTGCGATACCAAATGCGCCACCCAGCTGTCTCGAAAGATTGATCAGTCCCGCCGCCTGCTGCGCCTCGCTCGGCCTGACGCTGGAATAGGCCACGGCATTGATCGGCACAAAGAGCAGGCCCAGCCCGAATCCGCGCACCAGCAGCGCGGTGCGCACATCGCTCTCGCCGGCGGCCGTCGTCAGGTGACCCATCATCCACATCGAGATCCCGAATAACACCACGCCGCACGCAATCATGACGCGCGGATCACCCTTGGGGTTCTTGCCGTTCAGCAGTGCGCCGCACAGCAGCGCCGAGATACCCGTGGCAACGCCGCCCGGCAGCATCGCCAGTCCGGTCTCGGTCGGCGTGAAATGCAGAATACCCTGCGCGAACAACGGAAACAGGAACACGCCACCGTACAAGCCGAAGCCGAGCGCCACGAACAGAAACAGCGACGCCGACAGCGCGCGGTTCTTCAGCACGCGGAAGTTCACCACCGGATGACTGTTCTTCGGATGGAGCTCCCACCAGAGCATGGCGGAGAGAGAAACTGCAGCCAGCACCGCCAGACGAACGATGCGCCCGTCCTCGAACCAGTCCTTGGCATTGCCCTCCTCGAGCACATACTGCAGGCTGCCGATGCCCAGTGTGAGCAGTGCGATGCCGCTCCAGTCCACGTCGGCTTTGTTTCTGGTCTGGTCCGGCGGATCGCGCAGAAAGCCGGTGACGAGAAACACCGCCGCGATGCCGATTGGCACGTTGATGAAGAAGCACCAGTTCCAGGTGTAGTTGTCTGTGATCCATCCGCCGAGCGTCGGGCCAAGTGTCGGGGCCACAATCACGCCCAGCAGGAACACCGCCTGTACCAGGCCCTGTTCTTCCGTCGGAAAGATCTGTCGCAGCGTGGCCTGCGCGGTGGAGAGCAGCGCGGCACCACCGGCACCCTGCAGAATGCGCCAGAAAACAAGCGTGAGCAGCGAGTGTGACGTACCGCAGAACACCGATGCGACGATGAAGATGACGATCGACGCGGTGAGATAGCGTCGCCGTCCGAATCGCGCGGCAAAGAACGCGGTCATCGGCAGCACGATCACGTTGGCCAGGATGTAGCCGGTTGATACCCAGCCAATCTCTTCCTGCGTGGCGCCAAGATTTCCGGCCATCTGCGGCAGTGCCACGTTCACGATGGTGGTATCGAGCACCTCCATGATGGCGGCCGTGATCAGGCCCAGCAGAATCAGCCAGCGGTAGCGACGCACGAACTCCGCCGCCGCTTTCGCGCGCAACTCCGGTGT
>JANMWU010000084.1:0-2142 GCA_031380785.1 Gemmatimonadaceae bacterium | reverse complement strand
CGACGAAGGCGAGGAGATCGAGTTTTCGGCTGAGTTGCTGCGCGCGGTCCTTCCCTTCAGGGTGGGCGGGCTGGCGGGAGAGATGAGCGGTTTTCTCGCCGGGCCAAGCGCGCAGAATCTGCGAACCATGGAGGAGGTGCGCCGCGACGTTCCGGTGGCGATCGGGGAGACCAACGTGCTGGTGGCGCGCTTCACGGCGTTCGTGAAGCAGCTCAGCGACGCCGGGATCTATCCGGTGATGCCGAAGCCGGTGAAGTAACCGATCTCTCACACCGATGACCCGACGCGCACGCGGCCTCCGCGTGCGCGTCGGGTATTCTTCCTCGCGTTCCAACACAACCGCTGGCATCGGACCAATTCCCCTCGACAAGGGCACGCCCGTGGCCTTCCCGAACACGCCCCGCCTTCTCGCCGCAGCTCTCCTGCTCGGCGCCAGTTTGTCAGTTGCAGCGCTGCGTGCGCAATCAGCGCCGGAAGCGCGCACCGCGAACGGTCGCGTACACGGACTCACGCTCGCGAGCGGCATCGCGCGATTCGCCGCTGTGCCGTTCGCTGCACCTCCGGTCGGTCCGCTGCGCTGGAAACCGCCGCAGCCGGCGGCGAATTGGACCGGTGTGCGTCAGGCGACGCGATTTGCCGATCAGTGCATGCAAGGGCGACCCTTCTCCGACATGGTGTTCCGCAACGCCGGCACCAGCGAAGATTGCCTCTACCTGAATGTCTGGACATCGTCAGCCAGCACGGCGCAGCACATGCCGGTGCTGGTGTATTTCTATGGTGGCGGCTTCATCGCCGGCGACGGATCCGAGCCCCGCTACGATGGTGAAGCGATCGCGCGACGCGGCGTAGTGGTCGTCACGCTCAGTTATCGGCTTGGGATCTTCGGATTCTTCACGCATCCCGCACTGGCGTCGGAATCAGCCAAGCACGCGTCGGGCAACTACGGTCTGATGGATCAGACGGCCGCGTTGCGATGGGTGAAAGCGAACATCGCCGCGTTCGGTGGTGACCCGGCGCGCGTAACCATCGCCGGTGAGTCGGCAGGATCGTTCTCGGTCTGTGCGCAGATGGCGTCACCGTGGGCGCAGGGACTGTTTTCCGGCGCTATCGGCGAGAGTGGCGCATTCCTTGGCGCTACGCTGGCTGCCCGTCCGGCGACGCAGACGCAGCAGGACGGCGTTGCGTTCGGCACGAAACTTGGCGCGCCGTCACTGGCAAAACTGCGCGCACTGTCGGCGTTCGAGCTGCTCGATGCATCGAACCATGAAGGAGTTCCACGTTTTGGCGCCGGCATCGATGGAGATTTTCTGCCGGAAGCGCCTGCCGTAATTTATGCGCAGGGCAAACAGGCACACGTACCACTGCTCGCTGGCTGGAATTCAGAGGAAGCGCGGGGGCAGTATCTCGTGCCCAATCCGACATCTGCCAACCTCGATGCCGCGCTGCAGAAGACATTCGGCACCCGCGCCGCTGCAGCGCGTGCGGCGTACGGCGGCAGTACGGCGATGGAAATCGCGCAGACTGCGACCGATATCGCCAGCGATCAGTTCATCGGGTACGGCACCTGGAAATGGCTCGAGGAGCAGTCGCGCGTGTCACCGGTGTATCGCTACTACTTCACCAAAGCTCGTCCCGCGCTGACGACAGCGGCGAAAGCGAGCCGCGGACCGGCGAGTCCGTGGGACGCCATTCCGCACGGCGCGCCGCATTCCACCGAGATTGAATACGCGCTCGGCAATCTGCCTGGCAATCCGGTGTACGCGTGGACCGCAGACGATCAGAAGGCGTCGACGACGACGATGGAATACTTCGTCAACTTCATCAAGACCGGCAATCCGAATGGCGCCGGTGTGCCGTCGTGGCCAATGGGCAAGCCGGATGCGAGCGGCAAGGTGATGCGCATGCGATTGGATGCGGAAAGTCATGCCGAGGGTGAACCACGGGCGCGGTATCTCTTCTTGCAGGGCGCGGGTGGAAGTCGGTGAATGATGTAGATCGCGTGATGCGCGATGTGTCGTATCCATCGTCCATGACGATGCCTGCCGCGCGGGCAGCACGAGGAGATCGTCGTTGACCGTGGTCGCACTGGCGCTTGCCGCCGTCCTGGCGCTGATCGCGCTGCTTCACGTGTACTGGGCGGTG
>JANMWU010000042.1:0-6234 GCA_031380785.1 Gemmatimonadaceae bacterium | reverse complement strand
GCCTTCTTTTGCGGGACGCGTGTCTTCGGCGGCGGAAATCACCAGCGCGCCCACGTCGGCCGGAAACTGCCCGGTGTAGCGCTCCGCCTTGTCGCGCTCATCGATGGCGGCCCAGCGCTCCTTCAGCAGTTGCGGCACGCCCCCGCGCGTGATCGAGCCGGAGTTGCAGGCATCGATGACCAGGGTCACAATCACACCGCGCGCCGCTGCCGGTGACACGATTCCTGCCAGTTCCTTGTCGCGAATATCCTCGGCGCCTGCGTTGGCATCCACCGGCACCAGCGTCTGATCGACCTGCTTGCCGGGCGTGAGCGAGTTGCGCCGCAGCGCGCCGTGTCCGGCATATGAGAAGAACGCGACATCACCCGGCTTCGAGCGCGCCAGCATCGCGGTGAGCGAGTCGATGATCGCCTGCCGCGTCGCCTGGCGGTCGAGGAGGATCCTTACATTCGGCTTCTGAAATCCGAAGCGGGCACCGATCACTTGCGCCATCGCCTGCGCGTCGTTGGTCGAACCTTCGAGATTACTGATCGTGCCGCGCACCGACACGCCGCGCGAGCCCGATCCCGGCGCCGGTGTGCGACGCGACGTGCTTCCGAGTGCGGTGCGCACCGCGGTCGCCGGCAGAAAGGCTTCGTAATCGTTGATGCCGACAATCAGCGCGCGACGCACCTGCTGCGCGTGAAGCGGCAAGGCGACGCTGGCCGCAACCAGCGCCAGCAGATTCCGGTGGCGTCGGAACGTCGTGGCGAGCATCGATGGAACGCGCAGGACAGTCATGAGCAGCGGACGGCAGGAGAGGTATTGAAGCGGCGGACGTACGAAGCGATTGATCCCGTCCAGCGGGAAAAGCAACGGTCGGACTCATCCTGGGGCAATTGACCCGTTCGGGTGACCCTTGCGTGCTGTCTGCTCGAATGGACACGGAATCGTTCGTGACGTGTCCATGAGGGCAGACGTCACGCGACGGACGACGGGAACGCGGGCGCCAGCCGTGATTTGGTCGCCGGCCTCGCTCCACCACATACTCCTCCCATGAATACGATCTTCTCCGCAGCACTCCGCCGTTGGACCGCCCTCGCGGCGCTGCTCTCGGCTGCCGCCGTCACACCTGCCGCTGCGCAACAGGTGGCGTGCGATCCCACACCGGCGATGCCAGAAAATGCGGTCAGCAGCAGCTTTGACGCGCAGGTGCGGCAGATGCTGCGTGAGAACGAGGACTTCACAAAGCCGATCTGCGAAACGAAGACGCCGCGTGCCCTGCGGGTCGCGCGGCTGATCAAGCCGATCGCCGCCGCCGCGCATGACGTGGGTGGATCGACGCGCTTTCTGGTGCTGAACAAGGACGAGGAGAACGCTTTCGCGACCGGCTGGCCGGAGAATGGCTACCACCTGATCGTCGTGTACACCGGCATGATCGAGGCGCTCGATCGTCGCGCCGCACAGGCGGCGCCACGCGCCGCTCGCAGCGCATCGGAGCTGAGTGACATCTTTCTGTCGACTGTCATCGCGCACGAGATGTCGCACAACATTCTGCGACACTCGCAGGACGCGAATTGCCGCCGCTCGAACAATCTGAATGCGGCCGCGGGTGGCGCGGGCGGCGGCACGGGTGGCGGTGAAGCTGGAACGAGCCGCGCGGAAGGCACGCACGTGGCAGCGCCGGGTGTGGTGGCATGTCGACAGTATTCGCAGGCGAAGGAGCTGGCCGCCGATTCGCTGGCAGCGTTCCTGATGTTCGCAATCCGCAAGAGCGCCGTCTTCAGCGATGCCGGTGAACTGGTGCGCTTGTGGGAGCTCGATGCGGCCGAGGAACGTGCATCGGGCGAGAACGCGTTCTTCGGTGAGCGCGTGATGAGCACGCATCCGTCAGCCGTGCGCCGCGCCGCGTTGTACATGCGCCTTTGGGCGAGCATGCTCGAGGAGCAGGATCGCTACGACAGCGCGATCGGATTGATCAGCGCCAACGTCGAAGTCGATCGCGGAATCGCGATGCTGGACTCGGTAAGGCGGGCGTTGCCGGCCGCACCATTTATTGATGAAGCGATGGGCGCCGCGCTGCTCACGCAGTGGCTCGCCACGGTGCCGGTTGGCGCGCTGGTGGTGCGTCCGACCGTGGGTGTCGTGCGCACTCGTTTCGTGGAAGGGCTGCGCGGTGACAACAGCGGTGATCCGGCGCTGCTGTCGCGCGCCCGCACGGCGCTCGATGCCATCGCCGACGTCGACAATCATCCGGCGAGCCTCTCCAATCTCGCACTGCTCGACGCCTACACCGGCAATTCAGCGCGCGCGTTGCAGCGTGCGAAGCGCGCAGTACAACTCGCCAGTGGCGACGCATCGATCCTGAATACCCTCGGCATTGCGTACTTCCAGGCCGGACAGATCGACTCGGCACGTGCGGTTTTCGGCCGCATTCTGACGGGGAGCAATTCGCTCCCCACCGAAACGTCGTGGCGCGCGAGCTGTCTCAGCGAGAAGACGAAGCCGATGAGCACGCGCGTCTGCTTCAACTACGCGCGCACGCTGTTCGAGAAGGAGAAGGACGCCGGACTCACGCTGTTGATGGCGTACCGTGATATCTACGGGCAGCAGCCGTGGGGTCAGGAAGCGGGGCGCATCGTCATGGTCGCGCGCAATGGTGGGTCGACGGCGCTGCCGGCTGGTTCAGGCTCGCCGTCCACGCCAGACGCGACGACGCCACGCGCGCCGTCGCCCAAGCCGAGCGTGAACAGCAAGATCGGCAATCTTGGATTCCGTGCGATTCAGCTCGTGAGTCCGGATGGGCTCAGGCACGTGGACACGGGCATGCGGCCGCGCGATGCGCAGGCGGCGCTTCCCGGTGTTGCACGTGGATCTGAAAGCAGTGAAGGTCGCGTGCTGCAGAGTGACGAAGCCGGTGTCGGGTTGCTGGTGAAGGCAGATCCGGCTGGTGGTGAACGCGTGATCGGCATCGTTTCATCGGGGCCGTGGTCACTGGCGGGTGTCACACCCGGACAGCCGATCAGCGCGCTGGCGCGACTTGGTCGTGTCGTGGATCGCGACGCGGATACATACGTGTATATCGTGTCGGGGCAGATGGTGCGCGTGGTCACGGATGGGGCGGTCATCCGGTCCGTGGTGGTGCGCACCGACCGCTGATCACGGACCCCATGGTCGGACGCTACACTAACTTCGCGTGTCGTACCGAAACACGCCGACGTCCGCTCCGTAGGGGGTGTCACGGCCCCCAACCCGAGGCACAACATGGTCAGTCGCGAAGATCTGGAGAGCTATCTCGTCCGTCTGGGCGCAGAAGGCGCCAGCTATTCTGAAGTTGAGCCCGGCATGTTCGTCGTCCGACCGGGCGGAACACCAGATGCGCAGGTGGTGGTTCATCTCACACCACCGGTGCTCCTCATGCGCATGAATGTCATGCCCGTTCCCGAAGACGCCGAGACCGCCGCCAAGCTTTCGCGGCGGCTACTCGAACTGAATGCAACCGATCTCGTCCATGGCGCGTACGGCATTTCAGGACAGGACATCATCCTGACCGAGGCACTCGAGCTGTCGGACCTCGACTTCTCCGAATTCCTCGCTGCCTACGAGAGCATGACGCTCGCCCTCGCGTCTCACGTGCGCGAGCTCGCCCCGTACCGCGAGGTTCACTGATCATATGGGACTCTTCGACAGACTTTCATCGCTGATCAAAGCGAACCTGAACGACCTGATCTCGAAGGCCGAAGAACCGGAGAAGCTGCTCGAGCAGTCGATCCTCGACATGCGCTCGTCGCTGGCGAAAGCGAAGCAGCAGGTTGCGGCCGCCATCGCTGACGAAAAGCGACTGCACGATCAGGCCGATCAGGAATTCAAGCAGGCGGGCGAGTGGGAACAGCGCGCGATGCTGGCGATCCAGCAGAATCGCGACGACCTCGCCCGTCAGGCGCTCATGCGGCAGCAGGAGCATGGCGAACATGCCGCCGCGCTGCAGAAAACGTGGGAAACGCATTCGGCCGAAACCGAGAAGCTCAAGTCGCTGCTGCGTGATCTGAACGACAAGATCGAAGAAGCGAAGCGCAAGAAAAATCTTCTCCTCGCCCGCGCACGTCGCGCCGAAGCACAACAGCGCATTCAGGCCACGATGTCCGGTCTGAGCGAGAAGAGTGCATTCGAAGCGTTCTCGCGGATGGAAGAGAAGATCGAACAGAACGAACGCCGTCTCACAGCCAGCGCCCAGATCGAGGAAGAGTTCTCGGGCGATCGTCTGCAGTCGGATTTCAAGCGACTGGAGAAGGCGGCCGGTGGGCTGAGTGCCGACGCACGTCTGCTTGAGCTGAAACAAAAGATGGGCATGCTGCCGGCCGGAGCTCCGCCGGCGTCGAAGCAGTTGCCTCAAGGCACGCCGGAGCGTTCGGACATCACCGAGGCCGATTTCGAACACCTCGACGACGCGTCACCGGCATCGTGAAGGCAGCCTTGAGGATTGCGGCGTGAGTGTGAGCACGGCTGCAACCCGGCCGCGCTTCGCGCCGATCCTCGCCGGCACCATCATCACGGTCGCGCTGCTCTGGCTCGTCGTGCAGGCGTACAGTGTTTTTCTGCTGTTGTTTCTGGCGGTACTGCTGTCGTTGTTCCTGCGCGCGGTGGCCGACGTGTTCGAGTCGCGATTGCGACTTCCGCCGGCCATCGCGTTGCTGTGTGCGGTGCTGATTACACTCGGCGCGCTCGTCGGGTTGGTGACACTGCTGGTGCCACCGTTCGCCGAGCAGACGCGCGCGCTGGCGCAGGAACTGCCGAAGTACATCACTGGGCTCGAGAATCAGATCGCGAAGCTCGGCGAACGCATTCCGCCGCTCAAGGCGTATCTGGCGACGGACGATCACAAAGCGCTCACCGTGCTGTACGACCAGGCGAGCGCGCAGCTGGAAGGATTGCTGCCGAAGGTCTTCGGCCTGCTGCATCTCGCAATCGATGGCTTCGCGCTGATGGTGATGGCGCTGTATCTGGCACGCCGTCCGGCCGACTATCGCGAGTGGTTGATCGCACTGTTTCCGCCCACACAACGCGAACTGGCGCGCGATGTGCTGCTGGAGATCGCGCGCGATCTGCGCGCATGGATCACCGGTCAGCTGCTCGGCATGGTGATCCTCGCGACGCTGACTGCAATCGGACTGGCGGCACTGCAGGTGCCGTACTGGCTGACGTTCGGCATTCTCACCGGCGCGGTCGCGATCATTCCGTTCTTCGGCACGCTGGTCAGCACCGCTGTCCCGGCACTGTTCGTCCTCGCGAGTGATGGCGATCCGTGGCGCGTGCTCGGCGTCATCATACTCGGCACCGTTATCCATCTGATCGAGAGCAACCTGGTGGTGCCGCTGATCACCGAGACGCAGGTGAAGCTGCCGCCGGTCCTGAGCATCATGTCGGTGCTGATCTTCGGCCAGTTACTTGGCCCGGTGGGACTGATTGTGGCGGTACCGATCCTGGTCGTGCTGACGGTGATTGTGCGACGGGTGCTGGTGAATCGCATTTACGAAGGCTCGGCCGAGCGCACGTTGCCGGTGGACCGCACGATGGTGTTGCGTGTGCCGGCGCCGGAGGATGGCGTGATCGTTCCGGCGGGTGCGGTGCCCGATCTCATCGACCTCGCGGAACGCACTGCTGCGGCGTGAGTACCGGGCGGCCGACCGGTGAGGATGCAGGCGATTTCCCGGTCTGCATAACTTCTGAACATGTCCCAGACGCCACGATATCTGATCCTCGCTGAAGGCGCGTTCGGCGTGCACACGTCGAAGACCGCCGTCGGATGCATCCGCTTCACGCCCGAGCAGGTCGTGGGTGTGCTCGACACGGTGAATGCCGGCTTAACCGTCGAACAGGTCCTCGGATTTGGTGGTGCGATTCCGGTCGTGGCGTCGGTCGCGGCGGGGATGCCGCTCAATCCGAACATTCTGCTGATTGGCATTGCGCCCAGCGGCGGTCAGTTGCCGGCCGCGTGGCGTCCGGTGTTGCGTGCGGCGCTGGAAGCGGGGCTGCACATCTGGAGCGGATTGCACGTGTTCGTTGGCGATGATCCCGAGTTTGCCGAGTTGGCGCAGCGAATGGGTGTGAACATTCTCGATGTACGCAAGCCGCCTGCCGATCTGCCAGTGTCGTCGGGCAAGGTGCGCGATGTGAAAGCGACGGTGATCCTGACTGTCGGCAGCGATTGCAACATCGGCAAGATGACGACGCAACTGGCGGTGCGTGAGTCGCTGA
>JANMWU010000268.1:0-5835 GCA_031380785.1 Gemmatimonadaceae bacterium | reverse complement strand
TCGCTGACGTGGGGACGGCGGAGCGATGGGTGGCGGAGCGCAGCCGAGCGTGGCTCGAGTTCTGGCGCAGCGACGTTGGGTTGAATGGCTTTTACCCCCTTCGACCTGATGGCCGCCGCCTATGTGCGCGATCCCGCGCATTTTCGCTGTGCCCGCGTCACGGCCTGGGTGGGCGATGACGCACTGTTGGGGTGGTTCGACGGCGGCGCGGCGCTGCTGGTCGCGCAGGCGCAGGGTGCACCGGTGTCCTCAACTGCATCAACCAGGGTGCTGTACTGCGATGACGTCGACGTCAGGATCGACGAGTTATTTCGGCCCGCGCCAGGCAACACGACGAGTTCGAATTCACGATTCATGATTGCGGCTCGATCGGCGGCATGCATCCGCGGCGTGCGTGATGGCCTGAGCCTGTGTCGGATACGGATGCATCACGCGGCTGAGCGTGCGCAGGCCGATCCCCGCCACCATTGCCAGCGTGATCTCGCCGATCATCTCGCCGGCATGCCGGGCAACGATCGTCGCGCCAAGTATCCGATCGCTGCCCTCCCGGACATGAATTTTCACGAAGCCCGCCTCCTCACTGTCGGCGACCGCGCGGTCCACGTCATGCATCAATATGGTGAATGTCTTCACCGGAATATCGCGCTCCCGCGCTTGCCGAACATACAGGCCGACATGCGCGACCTCCGGATCGGTGTAGGTGCACCACGGTATCGTCAAGTTACTTAATCGCTGCCGCCCTCGCTGCAGCGCGTTGCGCACGGCCATGTGCGCGGTAGTATCGGCCATCTCGTTGAACTTGTGCTCCAGGCAAACATCGCCGGCGGCATAGATGCATCGGTTGCTGGTGCGCAGGAAATCGTTGACGAGCACGCCGTGATCGCGATCGAAGTTGACGCCGGCAGACTCCAGACCGAGACCGTCCACGCTCGGTACGCGGCCGGTGCCGGTCAGGATGGCATCTACGGCGATGGTGCTGTGATAGTCGTCACTGACCAGGTGGACGAGTTTCTGATCGTCTTCAACACGCACGCTGACAACTTCAGTATTGAGTCGCACTTCGATACCGTCGCGCGCGAACGCGTCGGACAGCAGCTGCGCTGCGTCGCGCTCCTCCCGCGGCAGAAACAATGGCCAGTTCTGCACGATCGTGGTGCGTGCGCCGAAACGGCAGAATGCCTGCGCCATTTCGCAACCGAGCGGGCCGCCGCCGATGACCAGCAGGCGGCGCGGCAACTCGGTGAGATCGAAGACATTGGCGTTGGTGAAATAGCCGGCCGCAGCGAGGCCATCGATCGATGGTATGTCCGGCTGCGCTCCGGTCGCGATCAGTGCCTTGCGGAAGCGCAATGTTACGCCATCGAGCTGCAGCGCATCGGGACCTACGAAGTGCGCGTCACCGAAAAATACGTGTACCCCGGCGGCCACAAGTTCGTGCACTGAACTGGTGCGACTGAGGCGGGCGCGAATATCCCGCATCCGCCGCATCACCGCCGCAAAGTCGACGCGAATATCGGCCGGGGATTGCGCACCGAACTGCTCGGCATTCCGCATCTCGGCGTACAGCCGCGAGGTGCGGATAAGTGCCTTCGACGGCACGCAGCCGATATTGAGACAGTTGCCACCCAACAGGTGTCGTTCGACCAGCGCCACCGTCACGCCCAGTGCCGCCGCCGCGTGCGCTGCGACAAGACCCGTGGTACCGCCGCCAAGGATCACAAGATCGTAGAGCGCGGCCGGCGTCGGATTGCACCAGTTGTCTGGATGGAGCTGGTTCAGCCGAGCATGCTCGGCCGCATCGCGCGGAGTGCTCATCGCGCAGCCACCGGGCCGGGAGGGGTGCTGCGGCGTGGCGTGGTCTTGCCCGACAACCACCCACCACAAAAGCCAGCGCGCCGCAAACCGCTGCGAATCGCGGGACTGCCGCGCAGGAGCCGCCAGATCAAACCGCTGCGATGGTTCTCGATCATCATCAGCACGATGCCCTGGTCGAGCCCGAAGTGACCGACGGAGACCCACGCCGCGCGATCCGTCCCGGCGATACTCGGATTGAAGCTGCTGGCGTATTGTTGCGCGCGCAGCATTTCGGGATAGCGATCACGCATGCTGCGAACGGCGCGTAAGGCGAGGTCGGGCGCGAACGGGAGCGACGCGAGCGCTGCCCAGCCGCTGAGCGTGCCGTCATCGGGCCCGTATGGCACACCGCGGGCAGCGTAGCCGAACAGGGCGCGGTGCTCGCTGCCGTGCCCCGACAGCGGCTGACTCGGACCGTCACAGGCCGTCAGTCCCCAGCAGTCTTCGTCATAGCCGCGACAGCCATGCGGGTTGCGGCGCGCATACTCGCGCTGCACTTCCGTCGCCCGCTTACTGTTTTCGAAATAGTCGCAGCGCTTCTCACGCATGAACTGATCGCGAATGCCGCGAAAGTCGATCCAGGCGTGCGAGAACTGATGGATGAACAGCGGCCCGGCATAGAGAACGTCGATGCCGTACAGGTTTTCCCACTGGTAGGTTGCGGTCCATGCCGAGTAATGTCCGCTCTCGATGGGATGCGTCGGCGAGCCCAGCGCCAATACATACAGCACGATCCCTTCGTTGTACCCATCCCACCCATAGTTGAGAAATCCGCACTCTGGCTTCCAGCCTTGCCGGAGCGTCGACTTGCCACCCTGAGCCCAGCACCAGTCAACGCGCCCGTACAGGACATCGACCAGCTCGCGCAACTGTATTTCGTCGGTCGTGTCGGCGGCGAAATAGCTGGCGGAGGTCAGAGCACCCGCCAGCAGCAGCGCGGTGTCGATCATTGACAGCTCTGAGCTCCACACGCGTGCACCGGTGTGCATGTCGAGGAAGTGAAAATAGAAGCCCTTGTAACCGGTCGACTGCGGCTGTCCGCTTTGATCGCTGTCGCGGAAAAAGCGCAGCGCCGCGAGGCTGCGATCGACCGCGTCGGCCCGCGCCATCCAGCCGCGCTCCACGGCGATCGGATAGACCGACAGTGCAAATCCCACGACCGCGATACTGCATGGCGAGTTCGCGCGCGAGGTATCGGCGATCAGGCCGTTGGCCGGGTTGTATGTGCGCAAAAAGTAGCCAAACGCGGCACGCTGCAGGCGATCGAGCAGGACGTCATCGCTCAACACGCGGCTCACGCAATCACGCAATGTCGCGTCGGGGCGCGTTCACACAACGCCACGCTTGACCGCGGCGTGACCAACAAGATGGTCGTGAAACGATAATAGTCGCGTGAACATGGCGACCTGCCTGATGGACAACGGAAAATGCACCTGCGTGACGCGACAGAGTTCTGCGGCACGGTCGTCGCAAGAGTATCGCAGTTGGGAATGCTTTGTGCAGAACAATACTGTGCGTTCAACACTGTGCGCGCTGTCGTGGCGCGATGGGCGAGCGCAATTCTACCAGACTCAGGGGCAATGCATGACATCAAGACATATGCTCGTGCTCGTGTTCGGCCTGTTCGGCCAGATGGCGTGTGCGAAAAAAGCCGATGCGCCGAGGGATACAAGCGCCGCAAAAGTAGTCGCGCCGGTTGATTCGGCAGCAGCGCCGGCAGCGACTGCTCTCAACGATGCCAACATCGTGTACATCCTCGATCAGGCGAATGCCAGCGACAGCGCACGCGGTACGCTGGCCACCGCAAAGGGAACCAGTTCTGACGTCAAGGACTTCGGGCGCATGATGGCCGGCGAGCACCACGCGCTCCGTCAGCAGGGCCTGCGCCTTGCGACGAAACTCTCCGTGACACCGGCTGCTCCGGCGAATGATATGAGCGCGGCTGATGCGCAGAAGGAGATGGATGCGCTGTCTGCGGAGGCGAAGGGCAAGAGTTGGGATGTGGCGTACATCGACTTCGAGGTCACCTATCACAAGGCCGTGCTGGACATCGCGACCAAGGCGCTCGGTGCGGCGCAGAATCAGGAATTGAAGGATCTGATTGCGAAGGCAGCTCCGATTCTCCAGAAACATCTGGACCGAGCGGTCGCGATCCAGTCGAAGTTGGTGAAGTAGCAGTCTGCACAGGAGGCCGACCGGTGAGCGTCTTGAACAGGTTTCGCGGGCTTCGCCGAACGGTAGAGCCCGCGTGCCGTGCATTGCCTGCGCTGGTGGACATTGCTGTGCTGATCACCTCGCGCAAACAACACAAAATATTGAGATGATGATCACACGCCGACGGGCGCGAGAGAGGTGGGGCAAGCCCGCACGAATTCCTTGACGGCACCGATCGGCGGGTTCTCTCGATCAGATATTCTTGTGGCCGGACGCGCAACGTGTCTCGCGCGACGAAGCCGCAATTCTTCTCAGCGCGCCGCCAGACGCCGTGGCGACCTTGCGGCAGCGCTGCTGCAAATCGACTTGCTGAGCGCAGACGGCAAACAAAGTCACATGTTCAACTCATGATCACACGCCGACGTTTCGTCGCCTCGACGCCGAGCCTCCTTGGCGCCGCGATGGCGATGTCAGGATGCTCTTCGCACCCGGGACTCGGAAAACTACGAGACAGCCTCAAACGCCACGTGGCGCCTCGGTACGCTGACTGGTGCCAGTAGTGTCGCGCTGGGCCGGGAGCTCGTGCGCTACGCAACGTTGGCACCATCCAGTCACAACACGCAATGCTGGAAGTTCGCGCTCGATGATAAGGGCGTCACAATCCTTCCCGATGTGTCGCGTCGCTGCCCGGCAGTCGACCCCGACGATCATCATCTCTTCGTGTCGCTGGGCTGCGCTGCAGAGAACCTGATTCAGGGCGCGCTGGCGAAGGGGTACCATGGCGAATTGCTTTTCGACCCGTCACTCGATCGCGTGCGCGTGACGCTGACGCAGACAGCGGCGCAGGCCTCGTCGCTATTCAAAGCGATCGCCGAGCGGCAGTGCACTCGCGGTGACTTCGACGCGAAGCCACTGTCCGCCGAGGAGCTGAAACTGCTGCAACGCGCCGGCAGTGCCGACGGTGTTCAGTTGCTGCTGCTCACCGAGCGCAACGCGATGGATCAGGTTCTCGATCAGGTGGTGCAAGCCAACACCGCGCAGATGGCGGATGCCGCGTTTGTGAAGGAACTGAAGTCCTGGATCCGCTTCAATGGCGCGGATGCGGTTCGCACACGGGATGGCTTGTACAGCGGATGCACCGGAAATCCGACAATTCCGAAGTGGATCGGTGATCTCGCCTTTGGAATGTTCTACACACCAAAAAGTGAGAACGATAAGCTCGTGCGCCAGATTCGCAGTTCGTCCGGCATCGCCGTGTTTGTCGGCGAGGCAGTCGACAAGGCGCAATGGGTAAACGTCGGCCGGTGCTACCAGCGATTCGCACTGCAAGCCACGGCACTCGGCATCCGAAACTCATTCCTCAACCAGCCCGTCGAAGTGGTATCGCATCGACAGAACTTTGCGGCCGCAATTGGAGTTCCGGGGCAACGGCCCGACCTTCTGCTTCGCTTCGGGCGTGGGCCAGCGATGCCACGGTCCCTGCGTCGGCCGGTTCAGGCCGTGCTGGTCTGACGGATACGGCGGAAATTGACGGCGATGAGAATTGCCGAGCTGGTGATGGTGACTGACCAGAGCGCAGACATCCAGATGAACGACCGATTCACGAAATACGTGAGGAAGATCGGCACAGCAAGGATGCCGTTCGCCAGAAAAAGCCGACGAATCCATCGCGCGAGTCCCGCCTGTTCGAATGCCGGCGCTGCGACGAGCGTGGACAGGCACATGATGATGTATCCGAGACCATCGATCGCATTGAACACAGAATCACTACGTGCGAGCGTGAGCAGCGCCATCTGAGACGTGTCTCCTCGCAACAGGCGCGGTTCA
>JANMWU010000678.1:0-2949 GCA_031380785.1 Gemmatimonadaceae bacterium | reverse complement strand
CAACTTCGGACGCACCACGCAGCAGGTGCGCAGTTCACTGGCCGCCGAAGGATTGAAGGCACCGTCGGCACATATCAGCCCCGCCACACTCACCGCAGACTGGAGCAGGAGCCTCGACACGGCGACGCAACTCGGTCATTCGTATCTGATCGTTCCCGACCTTCCCGCCGCGTCGGAGGCGACGCTCGACGGATGGCGCAGCTGGGCCGACAAGTTCAACACCGCCGGCGCGGCAGCGCGGAAAGCCGGCATCTGGCTCGCATTTCACAACGAGCCAAATCACATGAAGCCGATCGACGGACAGGTGCCGTACGACCTGTTCGTATCGCTGCTCGATCCCGCCGTCGTGCGGCTGCAATTCGACTGCGGCAATCTGACAATGGGCGGTGCCGACGCGATGACATACTTCGCGCGCTATCGCGATCGGTACTTCAGCTTTCATATCAAGGATGTCGTCGCTGACCGCTCACACGACACCGAACTCGGAAAGGGCATCGTCAGCATCGGCGCGCTGCTCGCCGCGGTGCCGGAGCTGGATCAGAAGCCGGTCTACGTGGAGCAGGAAGCTCCCGCTGACGAACTCGCAAGCGCGCAGCAGAATGCGGCGTATCTTCAGAAGCTGCGGTTCTAGTGTAGCGTCTCAAGCGCGACCGACCATCGCCGCGCGCACCCGCTAGCCACGCTGGTCGAGCAGTTCGCGGACACGCATCGAAAGAGCGGCCGCGGTGAACGGCTTGCCGAGGAACTCCACACCCGGCTTCAGCTTCCCGTGCTGGACGATCACGTTCGCCGTATACCCCGACGCGTACAGCACTTTGATGCCAGGGCGCAGCGTGTCGATTTTTTCCGCCAGCACCCGACCGTTCATCATCGGCATGATCACGTCGGTGATCAACAGGTGCAGCGGGTCTGCAATCGACTGCACCCACTCGATCGCCGCCGGTCCACTCTCGAAGGCATGCACGCGATAGCCCTGACGTTCCAGCATCCGGATCACGAGTGCGCGCACCGCTGCATCGTCCTCAACCAGCAGCAACGTTTCCTGACCGCGTGGCAGCAACTGGCGCGGCTTCTCTGCGACCGGCGTGACAGCCTCGGCCACCCGCGGCAGATAGATCTTGAAGCTCGTACCGTGTCCAGCCTCCGAATACACCTCAACGCGACCGCCATTCTGCGACACGGCGCCGTGAATCATCGCCAGTCCGAGTCCGGTGCCCTGCCCCACGTCCTTGGTTGTGAAGAACGGCTCGAACGCGTGCGACAGCGTTTCGGGACTCATGCCGCTTCCCGTATCCGATACCGCCAGCAGCACGAATTCGCCTGGCTCCACGCCGGGGTGAACCCGCACATACTCGTCGTCCAGCACCACCTTCGTCGTCTCCAGCGTGAGCCGTCCGCCGTGCGGCATCGCATCACGCGCGTTCACCGCCAGGTTCACCAGAATCTGCTCGGCCTGACCGGGATCGAATCGCACGTTTCCGGCGCCTCCATCGATCACTGCGAGTGCCACGTCCTCGCCCAGAACACGCTGCAGCATCATGCGCACGCGGCGCATAACGGCGCCGAGATCGAGTACCTGTGGCGCAATGATCTGCATGCGCGAAAAGGCGAGCAGCTGCTGTGTGAGTTGCGCCGCCGAATCGGTCGCGCGACCGATGGTGAGCAGTTCGTCGCGCAGACTGCCCGCGGATGGCACCGACTCCAGCGCCACATCGAGGCACCCGCGCATCACCGTCAGCAAGTTGTTGAAGTCGTGCGCGATACCACCGGCCAGGCGACCCACCGATTCCAGCTTCTGTGACTGAATTAACTGCGCCTGCAGCCGTTTCGATTCAGTCACATCCAGGAACGACGACATCAGGTGCGTGACTGCGCCCGTCGCGTCACGCACGGCATTCACATACACCATCACGTCAAAGTGCGCGCCATCCCGGCGAGCAGCGGTGACTTCGCCCTGCCACTTGTCATTCGCCAGCAGCGTCGCAAGCAGGTCAGGCGGAAGTCCGATCTCCGGCGGCACAAAATCCGCCATTTCCCGGCCGATGAGCTCCGACTCGTGATCGTAGCCCCACAACCGCACGAAGGCCGGATTCACGTACAGCGGACGACCCGCGACATCGCTGATGGCGATGGCAGTGACGGCCGTCTCGATCATGCGGCTGCGCAGCCGCAGCGTCTCGTCCTCGAGCCGCCTTTCAGTGCAATCAGTGACGAAACCGTGCCACAGTGTCGCGCCATCGTCACGTCGTTCCGGCTGCCCTTCGCCCCGCAACCAGCGCAGCCCCTGACGCGGCAGCTGCACCCGGAACTCACAGCGCCACGGTTCCAGCGTGCGGGCCGACTCCGCCACCGTATCGAACACCATCGTAAGATCATCCGGATGCACCCGATCAAAGACCGGCGCGGCGTCGTCCAGCACGTCGTTCGGATTCACCTCGAAGATCGTCTGCAACGCTGCCGTGGCGAACGGAAATCGTGACAGCGCGCCCGGGATCTGGATGAACTGGTAAATCACACCTGGCACCTGCTGCGCCAGTTTCGCCAGCAGTTCGGCCGACCGCCGCGCCGACGAATCCGCTCCGACACGCGCCGTGATTTCCGTCACGGTGGCCAGCCGGTGGCGGCCGCCACCATGTGATTGACCTTCAGCAATCGTCCGGTGTCGGGCGACCACACCGCGCTACCGACGCATGGCAGGTTGTGAAACAGCCGGTACGACTCAGGTGACGAATCGGCGGCAGTTTCGAACAAAGCGGAGGGCGGGCGCGAATCCATGGGAATTTCCGGTAACGCCGGGTGCCGCGTGACTTCGGTTCCCGGCCACTGGTACCAGTCGACGTTACTTCTTCGACGTCAAAACGTAAATGGCGCCGCCGTTGTGATTCATGCCCCAGCGCGCCGACGCGGCGATCGGATCGAAGTATCGAACCGACAGCACACTCAGCGGCG
>JANMWU010000923.1:0-7104 GCA_031380785.1 Gemmatimonadaceae bacterium | reverse complement strand
ACCGGATTACTGCGTACGCGAGGCATCTCGGTTCCTCCTTAAGCCTGGATGAGACGACGCATGCGCTTCGCCTCCCCGTTGGTTTCAATGATCGTTCCCTTACGGAGATTGCGCTTCCGCTTCTGGGACTTCTTGGTCAGGATGTGGCTCTTGTAGGCCTTCCGGCGCTTCACTTTCCCCGTCCCTGTGACGGAGAAGCGCTTCGCAGCACCGGTGTGGGTCTTCATCTTCGGCATGGGTCTCCCTTCGTGCCTATCGTGGCGCCAGGATCATCGTGAGCGCCTTGCCTTCCAGCTTGGCGTCCGTCTCGACCTTGGCAATATCGGTCAGTTGCTGGGCGACCCGGTCGACGACTGCCTTTCCGAGCTCCGGATGGGCGATCTGTCGGCCACGGAACATCAGCGTGACCTTCACCTTGTTGCCTTCCTCGAGGAACCGGCGAGCGTGGCGCGTCTTCGTTTCGAAGTCGTGCTCCTCGATCCCCGGTCGGTACTTCACTTCCTTCAGCAGAATGACGTGCTGCTTTTTCTTCGCAACACGGGCCTGCTTCGCCATTTCGAACTTGTATTTGCCGTAGTCCATGATGCGGACCACGGGCGGTCGAGCGAGTGGAGCCACCTCGACCAGATCGAGGCCCTGTTCGACTGCTGAAGCCAGCGCGGCATCCACTTCCATGATGCCCAGCTGGGCGCCGTCTGGGGCGATGACGCGAACCGGGGAGATGCGAATCTGCCGATTGACACGTACACGCTTGGTCGGATCCTGAATACGACGAGCTCCGGAAAACGGGAAAACAAAAACGGCCTGATCTTCGGGGATGAAGACCACGCCGCGAGGCCCACCCAAGGGGGTGTGCCCGTTGCACTGGACTCCAGCAGCACACCTCGCTGAGCGAGGGCCGAAGGGTGGACGCTCACTGCCGTGAGCGTCACTTGCCGAGTTCTGACAGGCGGAAGCTAACCGGAGTCTGAGCCGTGGGTCAATGGCTGAGGCTCGCGGCTCGCTTTGAGCGCGCCGCGAAGATAGTGTCGGCCATGCGACCAAATCTGACCATTGTGCTTGCCGCGCTGGCGGCTCTCGGTGCCTGTAAGCCAGCGCTGTCGAGCGCTCCCGGAACGACCTTCGTGAACGTGTCGATCGTGGATGGCACCGGCGCTCCGGCGCGGCGCGGCCAGGTGCGGATTGTGGCCGATTCGATCTCCGCCATCGGTGACTCACTCGCGCAGTCAGGCGACACGATCATCAATGGGCACGGCCTCACGCTTGCGCCGGGCTTCATCGATACGCACAGCCATCATACCGGTGGCTTACTGCAATCCCGTGAAGCGTTGGCTGCAGTGAGTCAGGGCATAACAACTGTGATCGGTGGTCAGGACGGTGGTCAGCCCTTCCCGCTCGCCGCCGCGATGGACTCGCTGACTGCAACACCACCGGCGTTGAACGTGGCGTACTACGCCGGCCACAACACGCTGCGCGACGCCGTCCTCGGCAATGATTTCAGGCGCCAAGCGAAACCGGCCGAAGTGGATTCAATGGCGACGCTGCTGAAACAGGAGCTGGCGAGCGGCGCACTCGGCCTGTCGACGGGGCTTGAATACGATCCAGGCATCTACGCCGATCGCGACGAGGTACTCGCGCTGGCGAAAGTCGCTGCAGCGGCCGGTGGCCGGTACATCAGTCACATCCGAAGCGAGGACCGCGACTTCTGGGACGCGATCGATGAAATCATCACCATCGGCCGCGACGCGAAGCTGCCGGTGCAGATCAGCCATCTGAAGCTTGCCATGGTTCCGCTCTGGGGAAAGACAGACAGCCTTTTCGTGTTGCTCGACGCCGCGCGCGCTCAGGGCGTCGACATCACGGCCGACGTGTATCCGTACACGTACTGGCAGTCGACGCTGACGGTCCTGTTCCCGAAGCGTGATTTCGCGAATCGCGCCGAGGCCGAACACATTCTCCGCGAGATCGCGAAGCCCGAGGGGCTGCTGATCGACAATTTTGAGGCTAATCCATCCTATCAAGGCCAGACGGTCGCGCAACTGGCGCAATTGCGGCATGAAAACCCGGCGGTGACGCTGATGGCGTTGATCGCAATGGCCCAGTCATGGGAGCGTGCCAATCACCGTGCGCCGGAGTCGAGCGAGAGCGTCGTGGCGACCAGCATGACCGACGCAGACATCGGGAAGCTGTACGCCTGGCCGCAGACGAATGTGAGTTCGGACGGCGCTCTGAATGGCGCGCATCCGCGCGGCTACGGCGCCTTTCCGCGCGTGCTGGCGAAGTACGTGCGCAACGATCACGCAATCACGCTCGAGGATGCGATCCGCAAGATGACCGGTCTCGCGGCGTCCCATGTCGGCCTCACGCGACGCGGAACGATCGTACCAGGCGCCTTCGCCGATCTGGTGCTCTTTGATCCGAACACGGTGGCAGATCATGCAACGCCCGAGGAACCGCATCTGGTCTCGACGGGCGTTGAGGGCGTCTGGGTCAATGGCCGCGCCGTCTGGCGCGCCGGCAAGATGACCGGCGCGTTTCCGGGCCGAGTGCTGAAGCGAGTCGCGTCAGCGCAGCGGTGAATGTGACTCGACGAACCAGAGATTCTGGTCGATGCCGCGCACGATTTCCGTGAACAGATCGGCGGTTGCCTTGTCACCACTCTTGTCGGTCTTGTCGATGGCTTCACGTGCCGACTGACCGAATGCGGCGAGGGCAGCGGACACGGCAAAGACATGCGACTGCACGTCAGCAATTCCGAGCGGATATGGTACCAGGAAAGAGCGCTGCGCCACAACCGGAACCGTTCCCTGCGCGGTGCCACCGAGCCCGCCGGCGCGCTCGGCCAGCATGTCGGAATAGTTCTCGACATCTTCCGATACGGTATCGAACAGTTCGTGGACGGCGAAGAATCCCGGACCACGAACGTTCCAGTGCGCCTGCTTGACCTGCGCGTGCAGATCGATGGCGGCAGCAAGATGGTGATTGAGCACGTCGATTGACTGCATGCGCGTCGATTCCGGCAGCGTGTTGTGCGTCGAGCGAAGTGGTGATTTCGGCGTGGCGGACTTGGCCGACGAGGTCTTCTTCATGACCGGGCGTATCCTTGTAGTTGTGAGGCAATGACATCTGAATGGCAAACGATGCTGCGGAAAACACCGGGAGGATACCCACGAAAGCGGTATTCCAAGTAACGACCATTCGATACCGGGTAATGTGATGCGCGCCGCAATCGATTTCGGAATCAGCAACACTGATGCAGTTGCCGAGCTGGACGGTGCGTTTCGATACTGGTCGCGGCCGTCCGACGGAACGCCTGATGACGATGTCGTGCGAGCGGTGCTCGCAACCGGCGGCGTCGATGTCGATGCGCTCACCACAATCGCCGTCACCGGCGGCCGTCACAAGCTGCTGCCACCGACGGTTGACGCGCGTCGGGTGATAGCGGTCCCCGAGGTCACGGCGATCGGGCGCGGCGGTCAGGCGCTCGGCCTCACCGCTGACATCGATCCGGCCACTCCGGTACTCGTCGTGAGCGCCGGCTCAGGCACCGCGGTCGTGTCCGCGCGCGGCAATGCTTACGCACATATCACTGGCACCGGCGTTGGCGGCGGCACACTGCTGGGACTTAGTCGCCTTCTGCTTGGCACAACAGATGTCGCGACGATCGACGCGATGGCGATGCGCGGCGATCCAAACGGTGCTGATCTCGCGCTGCGCGACGTGGTGAGTGGGCCGATCGGCACGCTGCCGCCGGATGCGACTGCAGTGAACTTCGGTCGCATTGCAAAACAATCGCAGGCGGCGCATCCCGATGATCTCGCTGCGGCGCTGCAAACGCTCATCGGTCAGGTGATCGCCATCACCGCCATCAACGCCGCGCGCGCCGAACGCATCGAACGCGTGGTGCTGATCGGGCATATGGCGGACATGCCCAGCTTCCGTCGGGTGATCGCACAGGTGGGCGTCTATTACGGCATGGAAGTCTCGGTTCCGGCGCAGGCGGGATTCGGAACCGCGCTTGGCGCGCTGCTGTATGCGGACCACACGACGGCCTGAGCAACGCGTTGCCCGTGCGACGTTCGTTGCACGACAATCACGCGCCGTTCCATTGCATCAGACGCGTTACCCACGCGCGCGTCACTCGTCATTTCCGCGGATCGTGCCGTGTTCACGCCAGGCGCGAGGGTTGCATGGGGTCATTCATGTACGCTCTCATGACTGAGCGTCCAACGCACTCATAACGTCTGACGGAGAGGCAAGTTGAATCATCGTTTTGCGCTGCCGACTCTCACCCTGTCCGCGTTCGCGTTCGCCGCGGTCGCGGGAGCGCAGTCGCAGCAGAAGAAGCCAGGCAGCCCGACGCCCGCCACGGCGCATCCGACGGCCGCAGCGCCAGCACCAGCCGCACCCGCCCCTGCACCGGCGCCGGTCCAGCACGAACCGGTTGTGGAAACGCGCACCGCATCAAAGCCGGCCGGTGGCGAAACGGCCGCGCCAACCAGTGACGCGGTTCGTTTTGGTATCATGGGCGGCATGGCCGCTCCGATGAGTTCACTCGGTCAGGCGTACACTGTCGGATATCACGGCGGTGCGTTCCTGGAAGGCCGTCCACTCGGTTTCCCGGTCGGAATTCGCGGCGACATCCAGTATGCAACCTTTGGCGTGAAGGCTGACGTCACGTCGCCGGCGTACACGGTGCTGCAGTTCACCGGCGCGGCGGTGTATGACTTCCCATCCGGGCGCGGTGGCAAGTCGCCCTTCTACGCGACGGGCGGTATCGGCCTCTATCGCAACAAAGGAGCAGGCCCGAGCCAAACCGATTTCGGCCAGAACCTTGGCCTTGGCTTCAACCTGAAAAAGGCGCGCTTCAAACCCTTCTTCGAAGGTCGATTCCACTTCTTCAATAACGTCGAAAATTTCAACCTGTCGGCCGGCTTCCACCTCTGAGAACGGCTCAGCTGAATACGCGGTGCATCTGGCGCAATGAGCGCGGGATGCACCGCGTTTCATTTCATGGTGTGGCCTTTCGCGCGCTTCTTCGCCACCACGCGAATGCCGGCCAGCCCAGGCCAAGCAGCACACTGCCCTTCAGAGCATTCACTGGATTGGACACGATCGATCCAGCGATGACGTAGGCCGCTACAGCGAGAAAGAGCAGCGTTGTGGCAGGATGCCCGAACGCGCGCACGGTGACGCGAGGCACCTCGCCGCGTGCTTCCTTCGCGCGGTAGACGAAGAGTGTTGCGGCAGTTGCGGCGAAGAACAGCCAGTCCGCAAACACGACGTAGTCGAGCAGCTGGCCGTAGCTCCCCGAAAACAGCAGCACGATCGCCCAGACCGCCTGACCGATGAGCGCCGCGATGGGAGTGCGCGTTCGCGGATCGACGATTGCCATCCGCGCGAAGAACACACCGTCGGCTGCCATCGCCTGATACACGCGCGGCGTGACGAGAATGACCAGGTTCAAAAAGCCGAACGTGGAGATGACGATTCCGGCGCCGATTACGGCGCGACCGCGATCACCGAGCAGGGCGCCGACAGTGTCCGCCGCCGGCGCCCTGCTGGCGGCGAGTCCTGTCACGCCAAGTGCGCGCAGATACGACAGGTTCACAAGCAGATAGCAGGCGACAACAATGAGCACGCCGAGCACCAGCGCACGCGGCAAATCACGCGCCGGATCGCGCAACTCTTCGGCAATGAAGTTCGTCTGCTGCCATCCGCCGAACGCAAACAGCACCGGCACGAGCGCCGCACTAACGGCGACGATCCATTGAACGAATCCCGCCGGCACTACCAGCGTCGGCACCACCGGCGACGTTGCTCCGGCCGCGGATGGCGCAAGCGACGCCATATCAGGTGCGACGAACGCGACGACAACAAGAAACGCAATCGCCGACAGCTTGAGCACCGTCGCCACGTTCTGCGTGATTGCGCCAGGCGTGACGCCGAGAATATTCACGCCCGTGAGCAATACGATTGCTCCGACCGCCAGTGGCGTCACGAGCGAAGGCGGAAGCCCCATCAAGGCAGTGGCATAGCTGGCGCAGGTCATCGCGACTGCGGCGATGGCGCCGGTCGAGATCATCAGAAACAGCGCCCATCCGTACAGGAAGGCCGCAAACGGACCGAACGCGTCACGCAGGTAGACGTATCCGCCGCCGGCGCGCGGCGCTCGTGCACCCAGTTCGGAGAATACGAACGCACCCACAATCGCGATCAGCGCGCCGATGCTCCACGTGGCCATGGTGGCGGCGGCGGTGCCAACCCGTTGAGCGACGATGGCCGGATTCAGAAAGATGCCGGCGCCGATGATTCCACCGACCACCATCATGGTGGCGGAGAACAGGCCGATCTGGCGGGCGTAGCCGGTTGTCGGCGGCGCGTTTCTGTCGCGCTCTACGTTCTGGTCTGGCATCAACGCACGGTAGTGGACTACACTGGAAGTTGGGATGGCACGGTGGGCGCAGCACGGCTGGGCAGCGAGAAGACCGTCCGCCGCGTAATCGCACCGACTGGACCTGGACGTGCCCGCCGGCGTGTTTGTCGGCGTGCGCCGATTCCCGCAGACTGACACCTACCGATGCCGCGCTCGATCCGCCTCCTGACGTTCCTCGCGCCACTCGTGGCGTTGCTCGCGTCGTCCTCGCGACTCACCGCACAGCAGCGTGATCCGCTTGCCGCGCTCAGGTTGCGGTCGATCGGCCCGGCGAACATGAGCGGCCGCGTGATCGATATCGCCGTGAACGAATCGAATCCGTATGAGTTCTACGTCGCCGCCGCGACCGGCGGATTGTGGAAGACGACGGACAACGGCGTCACGTTCAAACCGGTGTTCGAGAATCAATCGGTGAGCTCCATCGGCAGCGTGACAGTCGATCAGCGCAATCCGCAGACGATATGGCTCGGAACCGGTGAAGCGACCAATCGACAGAGCTCCGGCTGGGGCGACGGCGTCTACAAGTCGACCGACGGCGGCGCAACCTGGTCCAATGTGGGCCTGCGCAACACGCAGCGTATTGCGCGCATCGTGGTCGATCCGGCGAATTCCGACATCGTGTACGTCGCATCGCCGGGGCATCTGTGGGGACCGAATGCCGAACGCGG
>JANMWU010000918.1:0-1856 GCA_031380785.1 Gemmatimonadaceae bacterium | reverse complement strand
TTCCGCACCAGCTACGACACCATGTTATGGCCGGCGACGATCACGGCCGCCGAATGGACCGCCGCGGAGCGTGCGGGAGCAGGTGCGCGCGCTGGTGATGCGGTCGGAGCAATCCGCATTGAATTGCGCGCCTTCGATGGGCTCAGTCTGGGCAAGCTGACCGTCGCCGATGACAGCGTTGCAGATGAACGGGCGGCGACGCCCGTCGGCCTGGATGCTCTGCGACTGCACATCTCCGGCGAGGCGAACGTTGCTGATGCGGCGTACGAATTCATCGTGAACAATTGCACGCGCGTGGTCGTGCGCGATCCCGATCGCCCGACGCGTGCACCAGTCGTGCTTGACGCCAGTGCAATCAGGCCGATTGGCTTCGATGAGCGCGAAATGCTGCTGCCGTACCCGCGTCGTACGTTGGCCGGTTACGCGCTGCTGCAGGAGCTGTTCTGTTTCCCGCAGAAGTTTCTGTTTGTTGACGTGCACGGTGTCGCCGCCGCATTGCGCGCACTCGACGCGGGACCGCGCGCCGAGTTGCTGTTCGTCATCTCGCCGTTCGAACGCGCTGATCGACGACAGCTGGTGGAATTCGGCATCACCGCCCGCACGTTCCGGCTCGGCTGCACGCCGATCGTGAATTTGTTCGAGCAGTCGGGTGAGCCAATGCTGCTCACGCAGCACACGACTGAGTATCCTGTGGTTGCCGACTCGCGCCGGCGACTCGAGATCGAGAGCTGGGCAGTACAGTCCGTGGCAGGCATCACGCCAGGTGAAGGCGAGCCGCGATCGATCGAGCCGTTGTACGGATTCCGGCACGGTCGCAGCGATGTTGCGGGCGTGTTCTGGCACGCGGTCCGGCGCACCAGCGCCTGGCGCACGGACCGCGGCACCGAGTTGTACATCTCGTTTGCGGACCTGTCCGGCCGGATCCGGCCGCCGAACGCCGAAGTGGCATCGGTACGCCTGACCTGCTTCAACGGCGATCTGCCGAGCAGGCTGCCGATCGGCGTTGATGAAAAAGGCGACTTCGATCTCACGGCCGGTGGACCGGTGCGTCGCGTGCTGTGCCTCGTCAAGCCCACGCCGGTCATCCAGCCGCCACTCGGCAAACCGCTGCTGTGGCGTCTGGTATCATCGCTGTCGCTCAATCATCTGTCGCTGATCGAGGATGGACGCGAGGCGCTCTGTGAGTTGCTGCGACTGCACAATGCCGGCGATTCTGCGGCGGGCGACCGGCAGATTCAGGGCGTTGCCGGCGTATCCAGCGCGCCGGCGTTTGCGCGTGTGCCGACCGAGCAGGGCCTGGCCTTCGCACGCGGACGGCGCGTCGAAGTCGAATTCGACGAAGAATTCTTTCCAGGCGGCGGCATGTTTCTCTTCGCCAGCATCCTCGAACGGTTTCTGGCGATGCACGCGACGATGAACAGCTTCGTGCAGATGGGTGTCCGCTCGCGTCAGCGCAAGAAGGTCGTGCGCGAATGGCAGCCGCGGGCCGGAATCCGGACGCTGTTGTGACGAAAGCCACAGCGCGACCGGCGGAAACTGCGGAAGCGAACGCCGAGATGCTTGACGCGATCGCCAGGTCGCCGACCGCGTTCAGCTTCTATCAGGTGGTCCGCCTGCTGTCGCGGCTTCAGCCGGACCGCGCACGGGTGGGTCGGTGGTCTGATCCGTCGCGCGAAGTGGCACGCTTTCATGCGAGCACGTCGCTTGGATTTCCCGCCGCCGAGATTCAGGAACTGATCCTGGCGCGGGGTGACACCAGCGCCGCTCCGACCGAAATGCTGGTGAATTTTTTTGGACTCACAGGCCCGCAGGGCGTTCTGCCGCACGTGTACACCGAGCATGCATCGACGCGTGCG
>JANMWU010000917.1:0-2272 GCA_031380785.1 Gemmatimonadaceae bacterium | reverse complement strand
GTGTTCGGCGGCACCCAGTCGCTGCACACCAATGCGCTCGACGAAGCCATCGCGCTGCCGACCGAGTTCAGCGCCCGCATCGCCCGCAACACGCAGCTCATCATCCAGGAAGAGACCCACATCACGAACGTCGTCGATCCCTGGGCCGGCAGCTACATGATGGAAAAGCTGACCCAGGACATGGCCGATGCGGCCTGGAAGATCATCGAAGAAGTCGATGCGCTCGGCGGTATGGTCAAGTGTGTGGACAGCGGTTGGGCCAAGCTGAAGATCGAGGCGAGTGCGGCCGAGAAGCAGGCGCGCATCGACTCGGGGCGCGATGTGATCGTCGGCGTGAACAAGTACAAGCTCGCCAGCGAAGACGCGATCGAGACCTTGAACATCGACGGCGACGTGGTGCGAGACGGGCAGATCAAGCGCTTGCAGCAGGTGCGTGCGACGCGCGATGGGGCTGGCGTGCAGGCTGCGCTCGATGCGCTGACCGAGTGCGCGCAAACCGGCGCGGGCAACTTGCTCGACCTGAGCATCAGGTGCGTGCGCCTGCGCGCCACGGTCGGCGAGATCAGCGACGCGCTCGAGAAGGTCTGGGGCCGGCACCGCGCCGACACGCAAAAGGTGACCGGCGTCTATGCGGCGGCTTACGACAGCGCCGCAGGCTGGGACAAGCTGAAGGCCGAGATCGCCCAGTTCGCCGAAGACCAGGGGCGCCGCCCGCGCGTGATGATCGCCAAGCTCGGCCAGGACGGCCACGACCGGGGCGCCAAGGTGGTGGCCACCGCGTTCGCCGACCTCGGTTTCGATGTCGACATGGGCCCGCTGTTCCAGACCGCCGAGGAATGCGCCCGCCAGGCGATCGAGAACGACGTGCATGCGGTCGGCGTGAGCACGCTCGCGGCGGGTCACAAGACGCTGGTGCCGGCGATCATCCAGTCGTTGAAAGCGCAAGGCGCCGACGACATCATCGTGTTCGTCGGCGGGGTGATTCCGCGCCAGGACTACGAGATGCTGTACGACGCCGGCGTGAAGGGCATCTACGGTCCCGGCACGCCGATTCCGGCGAGTGCGAAGGATGTGCTGGAGCAGATCCGAAAAGCGGTTTCCCCCTGACTTCGTTCGGGGGCTGTGATACCGTCATACGGTGTTTCAATGGAGCTGAACCATGGCAATTTCCGTACGTGTCAACCCATTGCTCGAGAAAGAGCTTGAACTCGCCGCCAAGCGGCAAGGCTTGACGAAATCGCAATTCGTCGTCGGGGCCATCGAGCGTGCCTTGGGACGCAAGAATCCGCACGAGTTGATGTTGAAGCTCATCGCGGAAGAGGATGCCCGGGCGGTGCCCGCAGTCACAAAAGCGTTCGAGACCTACGAGCAACCCTATAGCGCTGACCGCGCGCGCGCGGCGATCAGGAAGAAACTCAAGGAGAAGCACGGTGTCGGCCGCATTGGTTGACACGGGGCCCATCGTGGCGGTCTTCGGCGAGCGCCAAAAGCAAACAACGCACTACCGCCACTTGTTCGAGCGAGCCAACTCCGAGCGTTGGGTGCTATCGACCACCTGGCCTTGCGTCGCGGAGGCCAGCCATCTGCTCGCCCCGGCCCGGCGCTTCGCCATGCTGCGCTGGGTCGCCGCCGGAGCGGTGTCCGTGTTCCCGTTCGATCAGGAGATTCTCGACCCGATGGTCAACCTGATGCGCCGCTACACCGAAGTGCCGCGCACGCAGATGGACCTTGCCGATGCCTCTCTGGTGTGGCTGGCCTCGGACACCGGCATTGCGACCATCCTGACTACCGACTTGCGCGATTTCTCACGCTATCGCCTGGCCGATGGGCGGTCTTTCGAAATCCTTTGATGACCTTGGCCATCGACTCGCTGCAGGCCGCGCTGATGGCTGACGTCCTCGGCGCCAAGCGACGCGCACTCGCCAAGTCCATCACCCTGCTCGAATCGACCCGCGCCGACCACCGCATCCGCGCCGATGCCTTGTTGAACGCCTTGCTGCCATACACCGGCAAGGCGATGCGTCTTGGCATCTCGGGCGTTCCCGGCGTCGGCAAGTCGACCTTCATCGAGGTGCTGGGCCTGGCGCTGATCGCAAAAGGCCATCGTGTTGCCGTGCTCGCCATCGACCCCTCGTCCAGCCTGTCGGGCGGCTCGATCCTGGGCGACAAGACGCGCATGGAGCAGCTCTCGGTGAACGAGGCGGCCTACATCCGCCCGAGCCCGGCGTCGGGCACGCTCGGCGGCGTGGCCGAGAAGACTCGTGAAGCGATG
>JANMWU010000910.1:0-2300 GCA_031380785.1 Gemmatimonadaceae bacterium | reverse complement strand
CGTACCGTGACCAGCAGACCGACACTTTCGTAGTAGCGGATCTTTGACGTGCGAATGCCGGCTGCCGTGGCCACCTGCCCTATCGTGAGCTCCGCGCTCTGATTCATCTCCAGGTCCGTGCCTTCAAGTGGACTTGAAGGTCTAGCGTGTGGATGTGGGCTGGGCAACCGGTTCACGCTTTGCCAAGCATGTCATCACTTCCACGATCCGGAGATCGAGTGTTAGAGCCATCGCGTTCGCTGCCTCAGGCTCCCGATGTCGACCGCGCGATGGCGCTGGTCTGTTCACTGCCGACAACTGAGCAGACTGAGCGCCGCGTAGATGTGCAGACGGTAATTTCCCGCGCGACCAGCCATCGCGAATTGGTGGATGGCGTCGCGCTCGTGTTCGAAAACTCCGACGAGTCGGCCCGCTCGCTGCTTGCTCTCGTCCTTGCAGAGCGGAATTGCTGCGCACGATTCACGTACGCACTCATGTTCGGTTCCAACCACCAGCCACTCGAACTGCACGTTCGGGCCGGCGATGCGCTGGTGCAGCCGCTCAAGGACCTCTACCTCGGACTGATGCCGGTGCGCCCATGAAATCACAGGATTCCAACAGCCGGCGCCTTCCCCTCGCGAATGAAAACGCGGCTCGCGTCGTCGGTTCGGCGGGCGTTCTCGCCTGCGTGCTGTGTTGCATCAGCATTCCGGGCGTCGTGGCGGTTATATCGGCGATGGGCCTGGGGTTTCTCCGGAACGATCGAATCCTTTTGCCTGCGGAAATGGTCAGCCTCGTCATCCTGATCTTCACTTTCGCGCGATCGCGCGCGAGGCATCATCGCAACGCGCCGCTCATCTGGGGACTGGCCGCAGCCGCGATCATGTTTTTCGGGTTGATGACTCCCGCTCCGACCGGAACGATCGCGGCGCTGGCTGGCGCAGTCGCTGTGGTTGGCGTCGTGATCTGGGATTGGCGACTGCAGAAGCGCTGCGCATGAGCGGGCTGACGCTCTTTGGTCTCGTCGCAGTGAGTGCGATGCTGATCTGCTATGCGCTCGAAACGAGGAGTCACTGGTTCGTGCTCGGCTTCGCTGTCTCGTGTTGCCTGGGGTCAGCCTACGGGTTCCTGCAGGGCGCGTGGCCGTTCGGTGTCGTCGAGGCTATCTGGGCGATCGTCGCCGCACGGCGCTGGTTGGCGCGTCGACCCTGAGTGCAAATTCATCGTGCCGCGGGTCACCTCGCGGCGTATGTCGCACGCAGTGGTCCAATTCCATCTGACAGCAAAGGCGAGAATGCAAACACGCACGCTCGGAGAAAGCGGGCCGGAAGTCTCCGCCGTCGGCCTCGGATGCATGGGCATGAACTTCCATCGCGGTCCCGCCCCTGAACGAACGGAGATGATCGCGTTGCTCCGCGCGGCGGTCGAGCGCGGCGTCACATTCTTCGACACAGCCGAGGTGTACGGACCGTTCACGAACGAGGAACTTGTGGGCGAAGCTTTGGAGCCGTTCCGTGACAACATCGTGATCGCCACGAAGTTCGGCTTTGATCTCGGTGCCGGAGGCTCAGGTGCGCTCAACAGTCAACCGGAACGCATTCGTGAAGCGGCCGAGAACTCGCTGAAGCGGTTGCGAGTCGATGCGATCGATCTCTTCTACCAGCATCGCGTCGATCCTGCGGTACCGATTGAAGATGTCGCATCGGTGGTCTCGGATCTGATCGCTCAAGGCAAGGTCAAACACTTCGGTTTGTGCGAAGTGAGCGGTGACACTATCCGACGCGCGCACGCAGTGCAGAAGGTGACGGCAATACAGAGCGAGTATTCGCTGTGGTGGCGAGTCGTGGAAGGCGACGTACTACCGACCTGCGAGGAACTGGGGATCGGATTCGTCCCGTACAGTCCGCTCGGTCGAGGTTTTCTCGCCGGCAAGATCGATGAGAACACAACCTTCGGCAGCAACGACAATCGCAGCAACTTGCCGCGGTTCACAGCGGAAGCGCGCAAGGCGAATCGGCCGGTCGTTGATTTACTGGAGAAAGTCGGCGAACAGAAAGGCGCTACCGCCGCGCAGATCGCGATCGCGTGGTTGCTGGCGCAGAAACCGTGGATCGTGCCGATTCCGGGGACGACGCGACTGGAGCGGCTCGAGCAGAATATTGGCGCGGATACGGTTGTGCTGACGGCGGACGACATTCGTGAAATCGGCGCGGCTGCGGCAACGATCAGTGTGCAGGGTGATCGTTACGCGACGACGGAGGCGCGACGGGCGGCGCGGTGACCTGAGCGGTCGCAGGCGGAAACCATCAAGATTCAAGTTT
>JANMWU010000907.1:0-1757 GCA_031380785.1 Gemmatimonadaceae bacterium | reverse complement strand
GCAACGACTGATGGATGATTTCGCGAGTGGCGTGTTGACGCCACTCCCGCAGAAGGTGTATCCGCTCGAGCGCGCCGAGGAAGCATTCCGCTTCATGGGCCAGGGTTTGCATACGGGCAAGATCGTGATCACGCAGCAGCGCACGCCGGAGGTCCGCGGCGACGCCACCTACATGATCACCGGCGGTCTCGGCGGGCTGGGCATCGCCTGTGCGCAGTGGCTGGCATCGCTCGGCGCGCACAGCATCGTGCTGCTCGGCCGGCGCGCGCCAGGTGATGAAGTCGCGGCACAGATCGACACGATGCGCAGCGCCGGCGTGACGGTAACGGTTGCGGCATGCGACATCAGCATCGCGAGCGACGTGGAAGCGGTGTTGTTACAGATCGCTGAAACGCTGCCGCCGTTGCGCGGCATTCTGCACGCGGCCGGCGTGGTTGACGACGGTATGCTCCCCGAACAGACGTTACAGCGATTCGGTCGGGTGATGGCGCCGAAGGTGCGCGGGACATGGAATCTTCATCAGTCCACCGCAGCATTGCCGATTGATTTCTTTGTGATGTTTTCGTCGGGTGCGGCTCTGCTTGGATCGCCGGGTCAAAGCAACTACGCGGCGGCCAACAGTTTTCTGGACGCGATGGCGTATGTGCGACAGGCACAGGGCCGACACGCAGTCAGCATCAACTGGGGCAGCTGGAGCGACGTTGGCATGGCGGCAGATGTCGGTGAGGCGCATCGTCGACGCTGGGCGTCACAGGGCCTCGGCATGATTGCGCCGCAGGAAGGTGTGCGCATGCTGCAGGATATTCTGCAACGTGCGGCGTCACCCAACGTCGCCGCATTGCCGCTCGACAAGACGCGATTGCCGCGCACACTGGGACCGTTCTTCGAGCGCATCATTGCACCCGAACCAACGGAGCGCGTCCGTACGAACACTGCGGGCGATGTGCTGCGGCGCATCACCGACGCGACAGCTGACGAGCGAGCGATCATTCTGCGCACATTCCTGACGGAGCAAATCGTGCGCGTGCTTGCGCTTCCGTCAGCAAGTCGTGCCCGTCCTGATCAATCGCTGATGGACATCGGTATGGACTCGCTGACGGCGATGGAGCTGCGAAACCGCGTGCAGGGTGCGGTGAAGATCCGACTCTCGGTTGCCGATCTGCTGCAGGGACCGACGATCGACGAACTGACACGGGATATTCTGGCAGAACTCGACCTGGACGGCGGCGGCGGCGGCGGCGAAACGGTGGAAGTCGCGAGCAGCGACACGCGGACCGGATGGGAGGAAGGCTCGCTGTGAACGAGGTCGCGGTGCGGCCCGATCGGAGTGCGGCAACATTGCTCCGTGACCGCCGCATCGCACTGATACTGATGTCGTGCTTCGCTGTGATCTGGGCTGTACTCGAAGATGAGCTGGGTGTGCGGCTTCGGCAGCCGTATGATCTGACGCAGGTGGTGTGGTGCCGGTATGCGGCGCATCTGGTGGTGGTCGCACTGGTGTGGGGCTGGCGCGCGCCGCGTACGTTCTGGCGCACATCACGCATTGGATTGCAGCTGGGCCGATCGCTGTTGATGATTGTGATGCCGATGGGCTTCATGTTCGCGGCGATGACGGGTACGCCGGTGAGTACCGTCTGGGCGATATTCTGGATCGCGCCGCTGCTGATTCTGGTTGGGGCGCACCTGTACCTTGCCGAGCATGCGCCGCGCTGGCTGTGGATTCTCACGACGCTTGCCACACTCGCCGCGATTGCGGT
>JANMWU010000867.1:0-18821 GCA_031380785.1 Gemmatimonadaceae bacterium | reverse complement strand
GCGGCGGTTCGAGGCGGCCAGAGCATGGACACCAGCATGGGGTTCACGCCGGCTGCGGGCCTGATGATGGGCACGCGGACGGGTGATCTGGACCCCGGAGTCGCGTCATACCTGCTGCAAACATTACGCATGACGCCGACTCGATTTCAGCGCACAGTGAACCATGAATCCGGACTCAGAGGCGTGTCAGCGACGAGCTCCGACATTCGTGACCTGCTCGCGCGCGAGGTCACTGATGCGCGCGCGGCCGAAGCGATCGCGATGTTCTGCTATCAGGCGAAAAAATGGCTCGGTGCGTACGCAGCGGTGCTCGGTGGTCTCGACACTGTGGTGTTTTCCGGCGGCATCGGCGAAAACGCGTCGGTGATCCGGTCGCGGATCTGTGATGGGCTCGACTTTCTTGGCATCGCCATTCACCCGGATCGCAACGCCGCGAGCGCCGCCGTCATCTCTGTCGATCAGGCACCGGTCACCGTACGCGTGATGCATACCGACGAAGAGCGCATGATTGCGCGATCGGTGCACCGCATGCTCCAACCCCTCACCACTCCGGACAACTGACCGATGCACGCCAATACGCTGGCGCCCGAGGAGTTGCAAAACATCGATGCGTACTGGCGTGCCGCCAACTACCTCGCCGTCGGACAGATCTATCTCTTTGACAATCCGCTGCTGAAACGCCCGCTGGTGCTGTCCGATATCAAGCGCATGCTGCTCGGTCACTGGGGTACGACGCCGGGGCAGAACTTCATCTACGTGCACCTGAATCGCGTGATCAGAAAGTTCGATCTCGACATGATTTACGTGTCCGGGCCCGGCCATGGCGGACCGGCGGTGGTGGGCAACACGTATCTCGAAGGCACATACAGCGAAGTGTATCCGCATATCAGCCGCGACGAGGCGGGGCTGCGTGCCCTGTTCCGGCAGTTTTCGTTTCCCGGCGGGATACCAAGTCATGCCTCACCGGAGTGTCCAGGCTCCATTCACGAGGGAGGTGAGCTTGGCTACTCGCTCAGTCACTCCTTCGGCGCTGTGTTTGACAATCCGGATCTGGTTGTGGCTTGTGTCATCGGTGACGGCGAGGCCGAAACAGGGCCGCTGGCAACCGCCTGGCACTCGAACAAGTTTCTCAGTCCCGTCAGCGACGGCGCGGTGCTGCCGATTCTGCATCTGAACGGCTTCAAGATCGCCAATCCGACGGTGCTCGCGCGCATTCCGCGAGAAGAACTGGAGCAGTTGCTGCGCGGGTATGGCTGGTCCCCGATTTTTGTTTCGGGCTCCGAACCTGACGTCATGCACGAGGCGATGGCGGCCGCGCTCGATGACGCTATCGTGCAGCTGAAAACCATCCAGCTCGACGCTCGCGTGCATGGCAGCACGCGGCGCGCCCATTGGCCGATGATTGTGCTCGAGTCACCGAAAGGGTGGACGGGACCGGCGATGGTGGACGGTGTGCCGAATGCAGGCACGTTCAGGTCGCATCAGGTACCGCTCACGGATTTCGCGTCGCGGCCGGAGCACCTCGCGCAGCTTGAGCAATGGCTGCGAAGTTATCGCCCCGATGAGCTGTTCGATGACGACGGTCGTCTGCGGCCGGAACTGGCAAATCTTGCGCCGGTGGGCGCGCGGCGAATGGGTGCCAATCCGCATGCAAACGGCGGTCTGCTGCTGCGCGATCTGCACATGCCCGAATTTCGCGATCATGCCGTCGCCGTGACGGCGCCCGGTGTGCCCGGCATCGGCGACACCCGTGTGATCGCCCCGTTCCTTCGCGATGTGACGCGGTTGAACAGCGGGCAGCGGAATTTCCGGATCTTTGGCCCCGACGAGACGGTTTCCAATGGCCTGGCGGCCGTTTTTCAGGCGACAAACCGTCAGTGGGATGCCGCGACTGAACCGGGCGACGAATTTCTCGCGCCAGTTGGCCATGTGATGGAGATGCTCAGTGAACACCAGTGTGAAGGATGGCTTGAAGGCTATCTGCTGACCGGACGCCATGGTCTGTTCAATTGCTACGAAGCGTTCATTCACATCATTGATTCGATGTTCAATCAGCACGCGAAGTGGTTACAGGTGACGTCGCGACTGCCGTGGCGCAGGAAGATCGCGTCGCTCAACTATCTGCTCGCCTCGCACGTCTGGCGACAGGACCACAACGGTTTCACGCATCAGGATCCGGGTTTTCTCGACGTCGTCATGAACAAGAAGGCGGAGATTGTGCGTATCTATCTGCCACCGGACGCCAACTGTCTGCTCTCCGTGATGGACCACTGTCTGCGCAGCCGCCACTATGTGAACGTGATCATTGCGGGCAAGCACCCGGCGCCGCAGTGGCTCAGCATCGAGGCGGCCGCGCTGCACTGTGCGGCGGGAATCGGCCAGTGGGACTGGGCAGGGAACGGCGATGTGCTCAACCCCGACGTGGTGCTGGCCTGCGCCGGCGACGTGCCGACGCTGGAAACACTCGCCGCCGCGTCGATTCTCCGCCAGCATCTCCCGTTTCTCCGCGTCCGGATTGTGAACGTGGTGGACCTGATGAAGCTGCAACCCGAACGCGAACATCCGCATGGCCTGAGTGACGCGCACTTCGATGCGTTGTTCACCAGCAGCCAGCCGGTGGTCTTTGCCTTTCACGGCTATCCCTGGTTGATCCACCGCCTGACATATCGGCGCACCAATCACGGAAATTTGCACGTGCGCGGCTACAAGGAAGAGGGCACGATCACGACACCGTTTGACATGACGGTGCTGAACGATCTGGATCGGTTCCACCTGGTGATCGACACGATCGACCGGCTTCCGCACAGCGAACAGGGGGCTGCGCTGAAAGCGCTCATGCAGCGCCGGCTGCTCGAACACTCCGCCCATATCCGCGAATTCGGGGAGGATCTTCCTGAGATACGGAACTGGCGATGGGACGCGCTGGCGCTGGCAAGTGCCGGCGTGTGATCATCGGCCGGGAGCCACCGCCCTTCGATGTCCTGAAAAGGATTCAGCGCGTCACGACGCGCGTCAACGCTTACGCGAGATAGCCCTGCAAGGCCGGCACCATCGTTTCGATCGCCTTCGGCGCAAACACGGTGAAGTGATCCGCAGGCACCACGATGATCTGCAGCGTCTCGATCAACGAGCCCCAGCCGTAATCCAGCGGCAAGTCGGCGCCTTCCGTGTCGGCCGACGATTTTACAAGCAACGCATCGCGTACCCGGCCGCCGGGCGTGTAGTTCGTGAGCAGCTGCTGATACAGCTCGTTGAGGTAGAACGCACGATCTTCGAGTGCGGCGAGAGTTCCGCCCGTCCACTGCCCGCTGAATTGACGGATCTTTTCCTGGCGAGCACGATCGTCGGCACGACGGGCAGCGATGCGCTTGACCAGCTTCCCGAACCGCTGCGGCAGCGCTTCGGCTTCATAGCGCTTCCACGCCACAGTCATTCGACGCCAGAACGTATGTCGCTTTTCGATACCGTCCTGAGGATTGGCCGAGTCGAAGATCACGAGCTTGACCGTCAGCCCCTGCGCCTGCAAGCGGCTCGCTATCTCAAAGGCGACGATGCCACCGAAGGAGTAGCCACCGATGCGATACGGGCCTTCCGGCTGCTTCGCGCGAATCATATCGAGATAATTCGTCACCAGCGTGTTGAGGTCAGGCACGCTGAGGTCGCGCCGATTCAGCGACGGTGATTCGATGGCGTAAACGGGCGCATCCAACCCCACCAGCTTCTCGACCAACGCCTGATAAAACATGACGCCGCCATCGCCACCATGAATCAGGAACAGCGGCATATCGCGGCCGTCCTTACGGAGGGTTGCGAAGAGATCGTTCGACCCGGACGCGACGCGTGCCGGTTTCCGGTCAATCTCCGCCGCGAGTGCCCGGATCGTGGGGTGTGCGAAGAGGACTGCCAGCGGTCTGACGAATCCGCACTCTGATTCGAGCCGGTTGAAGAGACGCAAGCCAAGCAGCGAATGGCCGCCGAGATCAAAGAACGTTTCGGTTACGCCAAACCGATCATGGCCAAGCAAGTCCCGCCAGATCCGGAACACGATCCGTTCCGTGTCGGTTGCTGGCGGCACATGCCCTGCGTCGGGCGCCACTGCTGCCACTCCAGTGTCGAGGAGACGGAGCAACGCCCTGTTGTCGACCTTGCCGGTGGCATTGAGCGGGAACGTGTCGAGAAACGTGATCGATGATGGGTGCATGTGCTTCGGCAGGCCGCGTTGCACGGCATTGGCCACTCTCGCTTTCGATGACGCGTCACCGGTGCAGAACGCCGCCAGCGACTTTCCTGTTGCCTCACCCACATGTACCACGACGCGACACGCTGTGACACCCGGCTGCGCGGCAATCACCGCCTCGATCTCGCCGGGCTCAATCCGAAACCCGCGGAGCTTCACCTGCTGATCAATGCGTCCGACGAATTCAATCGAACCATCGGGCAGTGCGCGGCAGCGGTCGCCGGTCCGGTACAGGATCGGCGATGCCGGATCACCAGACGGGTTGGCGACGAACGCCGCCGACGTGAGTTCGGGACGGTTCAGATAGCCGAGTGCGAGGCCAGAGCCACCAGCGAACAGCTCGCCTGCAATGCCAGCCGCAGTCGGTCGTCGCAGTTCGTCGAGAATCGCGACCGTGGTCCCGGGGATTGGCGTTCCGATCGGGATCGACGCGCGTGCGAGATCGTCGCGCGTGATTTCGTGGACGGTCGTGAACGTCGTGTTCTCAGTCGGGCCGTAGCCGTTGATGAGGCGCGTCTTCGGCAGCAGGTCGAGCGCTTTGGAAACGTGGTGCATGCTGAGCACGTCGCCACCTGCCAGGAGAATGCGCAGTGTCGTCAGCGACGCTGGGCGCTCGTCGATCATCGTCTGGAAGAGCCCTGATGTGAGCCACATGATGGTCACGCGGAAACGGCTGAGGCACTCAGCGATTTCGTGAATCGTGAGCGTCCCGGGCGACGGAATGGCGAGACCGGCGCCGTTGAGCAGCGCACCCCAGATTTCAAGCGTCGACGCGTCGAACGAGAGTGGCGACGCGAAGAGAAACACGTCCTGATCGCTGACGTCGATGCAGCCCGGACCGTGTACCAGTCGCGCGATTGCGCGATGCGGCACCATGACGCCCTTCGGTCGGCCGGTGGAGCCCGAGGTGAACATCACATACGCCAGATCATCGGGATTGATTGCTATGCGCGGCGGTGCCGGAGGTGTCTCCTGACCGAGCTCGGAGAACAGCTTCTGCAGCCTGTCCGCATCAATGGTCAGTGATGGCTTGACGTCGTCGCTCAACTCCCGTTTGCGCGCGTCCGGATACGCCGGATCGATGGGGACGTATGCGGCGCCGGTCTTCAGGATTGCGACGAGGGCAATGACGAATTCCGCGGAGCGATCCACATCCAGCAACACACACGATCCCGGCGTGACGCCGGCGGCAATGAGCCGCGGGCGCAGCGCATTCGCAAGACGATCGACGGTTGCATATGAGTACTTGCGAGCATCGGACCGAAGCGCGACCGCATCGGGTGTGCGCTGGGCCTGTGCCTCGAACAGCGTGACCACGTCGTACGTGGCCGGTCGAGCGGTCGCGGAGGTCGGCGTCACAGGGTCACGTGCGAGCGGCAGATCAGCGAGTCGCGTGGTGCCCGGCGTGCGCATCACTGCCGCGATCCAGTCGATGATCAGATCGAGCCATATTTCGATGGATGCTTCGCTGAATTTTCCCGCGCGCGAGTTGGCCAGCAACGAAAAGTGCCCGTGGTCGTCGGTGGCGTAGAGGCTCAGGTCAAATGTCGAGTAACGCTTGGCGTTGACCTGCAGACTCGCCGAAACCCCGTCGCCGGTCCAGGCGGGCGACGTCGTCTCCAGAGTGAAGGTTGCGGAGATTGGCTCGAGACGCGCACCGGTCGGAAGCTCGCGCAGGATGCGCGCCAGGGTCGTCTGCTGGTGATCCAGCGAGTCAAGAATCAGCGCGCGATTCGAGGCGAGATATTCGCTGACGGTCATGTCAGCCGGCGCTTCGCACGGCAGCGGCAGGAAGTGCACGCCGTGACCGCACAGTCCCGGCAGTCCAGCTGCCGCCTGACTTGCGATAGGCGTGCCGATGCAGAACGAATCCTGCGCCGACAGACGGTACAGCACATCGCGATAGGCGGCGAAGAAGAGCGCGTACGGGGTGAGTCGCAGCTCCTTGCAGAACGCCAGCAGTTGTTTGCTCAGCGCGTCAGGAAGAACGCGCGTGGTTGAACGGCACTGGAGTGAATCGTTTGCATCACGCCGGTCGGCCGGCAGCTTCAGTGTCGGCGGCAGCGATGCGAGACGAGTCACCCAATACTGCGTGTCTTCGACGCGCGCCTGTCTGACATCAGCGAGGTTCTGTTGCTCGACGAAATCACGAAACGGTGTCACCGCCGGCAGGTCGCCGGGAGCGCCGATCGCACGCCGATAGTGTGCCAGAATGTCCTCGTAGAGTACGCCGAACGACCACCCGTCGCACACCGAATGATGGGCGACGATCAGCAACTCATGTCGCGGGCCGGTCAGTGCGAGCAGATGAAAGCGGACCAGGGGGCCCCGATCCAGTCGGAAGCCCTCAGTGATAACGCCTGTGCGATAGGCGTTGACTGCCTCGTCCGACACGCTGCGAAGATCGACGTCTGTGATCTGGACGGCGACGCGATTCGCCGGTAGGAAGCGCTGACCGCCGCCGTCGCGTTCGAACACGGAGCGCAACGATTCATGGCGAGTGACCACGGCAGTGAGCGCGGTCGTCAGCGCCTCGCGATTGAGCTGCCCGTCGAACCGAATCGAAATGGATTCGTTGAACGCGCGCGAATACTCCTCACCCATCGCGGACGTGATGATCAGCTCTTCCTGCTCCGGTGTGACCGGCGAAGATTCACCCAGCTCGCCGCCGGGGAAGAATCCGCCCTCCTGCAGCGCGCCGATGCTCTCGCGGAAGGCGGCCAGCACCGCATCGACCTGCCCGTCGCTGTGGGCGACAGAGAGAAAACTGGGGCGCGTCTCCCAGATGTGGACGCCGCGCAGGCGCATGTGGTAGAAGAACAATCCTGAGTACTTCAGGCCCGGCGCGAAGTTGATCATGAACATCGAGCTGAATCGCGTCACCTTGACCGGAACGCCTGCCGCATCGGCGAACGCGTTCATGCTGTCCACGAGCTGCGCCGTGCGTCGATCGAGGGTCTCCTGCAGGGACGGTCCGCGCGACTTCAGCTCGGTGAGCACGGCGCGTGCGGCCGCCAGCACGAGCGGGTGCCGGATGAACGTGCCCGCAAAAAACGTGACGCTGGCATCCGGCCCCGAATCGTCGCCGTAGTTCCACGCACCGCCATCAAGTGCGTCCATGTATTTCTTGCGACCAGCCAGCGCACCGATCGGCATTCCGCCGCCCATCACCTTGCCGTACGTGACCAGATCGGCGTCGATGTCGAACACAGCCTGCGCGCCCCGCGGATGACAACGGAAGCCTGTCACTACCTCGTCGAAGACGAGCGCAATGTCATGTGCCGCCGTGACCGCGCGCAGTTCCTTGAGGAAGGCCCGCGGCTGCAGATCGGGGCGACGACTCTGCACAGGCTCCACCAGCACGGCGGCGAGATCGTCGGCGTAGCGCTTGATAAATTCGATCGACTCGGGATTTCCGTACTCGAGGATCAGGATATTCGCCAGCGCGTCGTCGGTGATTCCAGGCGCGATTGGTGCGGTGGTGAGCTGCCCGTTTCGCACCAGCGGCCTGCCGAGCACTTCATCGAAGATGCCGTGATACGACCCCTGAAACACGGCAATCTTGTCGCGCCGACTCACGGTGCGTGCGACGCGAATTGCGGCCGTGACAGCCTCGGAACCAGTATCGCAGAATGTCGCACGATCCTTGCCCGACACTTCACAGAGCATCTTCGCCACTTCGCCAGCCATGGGCGACGACGGACCGATCTCGAATCCGGTATTCAGCTGCTCCGCAACAGCGCTGACGACAAAGTCAGGGCGATGGCCAAACAGACCAAGGCCGAAGCCAAGGGTCACGTCGATCCACTGATTGCCATCGAGGTCCCACAGCGTCGCACCCTTCGATCCTGTCGAGACAACGGGGTACGCCATCTCCTTCCACATGCGGTTGAAGCCGGCGGCCGCTCGCGGGTCGGCCAGCGACTTCCGATTTTCGGCGATGTTGGCCTTGGACAGCGGTGTGCGCGCGGTGTAGGCCGCGATCAATGCGTCGAGATGCGCTTGCTGACGTGCAGTGAGCGCCTGTGCTGCCGCGGCGCCGGTTGCCACCGGCCGGAAGGGTCCGAATGTGACTGGCGCCTGACCACCGCGATGCAATTGGCCAGCGTCGTAACCGGACTTCGCAGCGCTCATGTCGGCGGTGACGGCGCGGGAAGGCGCGGCACCGTTTCCGTCGCCCGCTAGCTGCTGCAGCATCGCTTCGAGTCGTGCAACGCGATCGTCCAGACTGCCGTGATGCGCAACCGGCAATGTCGTGACCGAAGCAATTGGCGCGGCTGGTGCGGTGGCAGGGAATCGTGAAGGATCGAGCGTCGCGTCGAGGAACGCTGCGAGCGACTTCACGGAATCATGCTCGTCCAGCAGGTGCTTGAACGTGATGCGCGTGCCGAAATGCCGGCTCAGCGTGACAGCCGCCTGGCCGATGAGCAGCGAGTCAAGTCCCAGGTCGAGGAACGTCGCGCGTTCGTCGATCTCGTCGAAGCCGCTGATCCGCTGAATCTGATCACGCAGCTCCAGCACCAGTCGATCGGCGCGAGCGCCGATCGGCGGTGCCTGGCTGGCTGGTTGGAGCGGCATAGCGGTACCTGTTGAGACAGTGATCATGGGCGTCGATGCGATCTGTCGTGCGGCAAGCGGCAACGTGAGCGCGCGCGCGCTTGGCCAGAAGCGCTTCCGCTCAAACGGGTACGTGGGCAGGGAGATACGATGGCGGGACTCTGCACCGTGATACGCGGACCAGTCGATATGGCCACCTGCCGTCCACAGCGATCCAACCATCTCGAGGAACGGCGTGGCATCAGCATCCTTCGGAAGCGAAGTGAGAATCGGAAATTGCGAACCATCGGCGATGGATTGACGCGCGAATGTCACGCAGCTGTTACCCGGTCCTACTTCGAGCAGGGCTACCGTACGCTCCGCCGCAAGGCAGCGAATCCCGTCGCCGAAGCGAACAGTCTGGCGGATGTGTCCAGCCCAGTATTCAGGCGATTGCGCCATCTGCGCCGTGACCCATGATCCCGTGACATTTGAAACGAACGGGACGACAGGCGCGCCAATGCTCACCTGCGCCACTTCATCGCGGTACGCTCCGATGACGGGCTCCATCATTGCGGAGTGGAACGCGTGCGAGGTGCGCAGGTCGCGATGCGGAATCCCGTCGCGAGTCAGTCGCTCCGCGAGTGCCGCGATCGCCGGCGACGCACCCGACACGACGGTGATCACCGGCGAGTTCACGGCGGCGATCTCAATGCCATCGCCGAGCAGTGCACGGACGTCGGCCTCGGCCAGGCGAATCGACAACATCGATCCGCCCGGCATGCCGTTGATCATGCGACCTCTGGCCGCGATCAGTCGCAGCGCCGACTCCAGCGGAATCGAGCCCGCCAGGCACGCAGCGCTGTATTCACCGATGCTGTGCCCGATCATTGCGGCCGGCGTCACGCCGTGTGCTTTCCAGAGCTGCGCCAGCCCGTACGACATGGCGAAGAGCGCCGGCTGCGTGATGAAGGTCTGGTTCAGCAGCGCGCCGCTCGACTCCGCACCGTCAAACATGATCGGACGGATGTCCTCACCTGTCAGTGGCTGCAGAATTTCCGCACACTGATCGATGGCTGCGCGGAACACCGGTTCCGCCTCGTAGTACTGTCGCCCCATGCCGGCGAATTGCGCGCCCTGGCCGGGGAACAGGAACGCCACTGGAAGGTCGCTCACCGCTGATGTGTGCGACGGCACGTTGTCATCGCGCAGTCTGGCAACTGCGTCCGACGCTGTGCTGGCCACGATCGCAAGGCGGTGCGAGAAGATTTCGCGCCCCGTCGCCAACGTGAATGCGAGGTCGGGAAGGGATGTCCCGGCTTGCCGCTCGAGGAAGTCGGCGAGCGCGTGCCGCTGGCGACGCAGCGCGCTCGCTGTTCTGGCGGAGAGCACGATCAGTGCATGTCGACGCGTCGACGGCGACGACGGCCCACGCACTGGCGCCTGCTCGAGCACGACATGTGCGTTGGTGCCGCCGACGCCGAACGAACTGACACCGGCCCGCCGCGGTGCACCATCGCGCTGCATCCACTTCTCAGCCTGTGCAATGACTCGGAATGGCGACTGCTCAATTCGCAACGCCGGATGCGGTCGCTCGAAGTGGAGCGTCGCAGGAATCACACCGTCACGCACCGCGAGCATCGCCTTGATGAAGCCGGCCATGCCGGCCGCCGCATCGAGATGCCCGATGTTGGATTTCACCGACCCGATGCCGCAATACTGCACACGGTCGGTGTGCTCCCGATACACCGACGTCAGCGCTTCGAACTCGATCGGATCGCCAAGCGCTGTTGCCGTACCATGCGCTTCGACGTAGCCGATGGTGTCGGGTGAGACGCCCGCCTGCTCGTATGCTTCACGAATGGCGCCAGCCTGACCCGCGACGCTCGGTGCCGTGAAGCTGACCTTGTCGGACCCGTCGTTGTTGGTCCCCACGCCGCGCACCACGGCATGGATCGTGTCGCCGTCAGCCAGTGCGCGATCGAGCGGTTTGAGGATCACAGCGGCGATGCCGTTGCTGAACACCGTCCCTGCCGCACTGGCATCGAAGGGGCGACAGTGCCCGTCGGGAGATGTGATGCCGCCTTCCTCGTAGTAGTAGCCACGATTCTGCGGGAACGTGATTGATGCCGCGCCGGCGATGGCCATCTCACATCGGCCTTCGCGCAGCGCGTACACCGCTTGCGCCAGCGCCACGAGCGACGTTGAGCAGGCAGTGTAGATGTTCAGCGCCGGGCCGCTCAGGTTCAGCTTGTACGCCGTTCGCGTAGCGAGGTAGTCCTTCTCATTGCCCATCATGACAATGAGGTCGCCGAGTTGCGATCGCAGCTCGGCATCGGGCTGCACGTATTGCTCATAGAACGTGTTGTTGCTCATGCCCGCAAACACGCCGATGCGATCCGCCACGCGTGACGGTGCATAGCCAGCGTCTTCGAGCGCCGACCACGCGGTCTCGAGAAAGAGGCGCTGCTGCGGATCAGTGGCGGTGGTCTCCATCGGCGACATGCCGAAAAACGCCGCGTCGAACTGGTCCGGATCCGGAAGCTGACCGCGACGCTGCACGTAGTGGCCGGCGGTGCGCATCGCGTCAGGATCAAGTCCCACATCTCGCAGCGCATCGTCGGAAAACGCAACGATCGACTCCACGTTGCCGAGCAGATTGCGCCAGAACTCCGCCACCGATTCCGCCGCAGGGAAGCGACCGCTCATGCCGATGATGGCGATATCGTCTGACGCTGCCCGCTCTCGCGCGGCGCGCTGCGTGCGGCTCGAGGACGCGGGCTGCGCGGTCGGGTCAAGTGCCGCCGCGAGTTTTCGGATCGTGGGGTTGCTGAACACATCCAGCACAGAAAGCTCACGCCCCAATTCGCGACACAGCAATGCGTGCACGCGAATCAGGAGCAGCGAGTGCCCGCCGAGGTCGAAGAAATTGTCATCAATGCCGACGTCAGTCACGCCGAACGCTCGCTCCCACACCTGCGCGATGCGCTTCTGCAGCAGCGTGACCGGCGGGTGATGCTCGGTGCTGCGCGACGGCGGTACGTCCGCGGTGCGACTGATCAACGGCAACGCGACGGACGTACGGCACTCCGCCAGCGACAGCGCAGGTGACGCTGCGACACGGGTCAGCAGCGCGCAGAACTGGTCGAGGATGCGCTGCGCGCCGGCAGCATCGAACAGCCCGCCCTGATACACCAGATCAATATCGAGCGATGCGGCGCCGGGTCTCACGACGAGCGTCAGCGGATAGTTGGTTCGCACCGGCGCAACAAAATCCGTGACCGCCACGGCGTCCGACCAGCGCATCACGGCGTCATCGATGCCGTAGTTCTGGAACACAAGGAGCGACTCGAACAGGTGCGAACGCAGGGGCACCGTGCTCAGCTCCTGAATCTCACGCAGCGGCACATGCTGATGCTCCGCGAGCTCGATGCCCTTCGTCTGCATCGATGCGGCGAGAGACTCAAACGTGGAGTCGGCGGTGATGCGCACACGCACTGGCAGGTTGTTTACGAACGCACCGACGATCGATTCCACGCCGGGCAGCTCGCTTGGCCGGCCGGAATACGTTGCGCCAAACACCACGTCATCATTGCCAGCCTGCTTCGACAGCAGAATGGCCCACGCGCTCTGTACGAGCGCGTTCAGCGGGCATTTCAGACGGCGGGTAAGCCCATTGAGCTGCGCTGCAGTGACGCCGCTGACTGCTGCTGACAATTCATTGAAGCGTGCGGTGCCACGCGAGTGCGCAGAGACCGGCGTTGTGGCGGTGACACCGGCGAGGTACCGCTGCCAGAACTGTCGCGATTGATCGAGGTCGACATGCTTGTACCACTGCAAGTAGTCGCGAATCGATGCACCGCGCTGAAGTGCCGGCGTTGTACCGCCCGTGATAGCGCGGTACGCTGCCGACACCTGCGCGAGCAGCACTGGCCACGACCACCCGTCGATCTGCAGATGGTGATGTGTCCAGATCAGCCGCGCCGGCGCATTCGGTGTTTCCACCAGTGTCAGGCGCATCAACGGCGCCTGATCGATGTGCATCCCTTTCGCACGGTCAGTTGCCAGCACTGACGCGAACTCGGACGCATCGGCGATGCGCACGACGCTGAACGGAATCTCGATGCGCGGTCGAACCACTTGCACCGGCTCCATCAGCCCCGCGCCGTGGAACTCTGTGCGGAGGCCCGGATGCAGTGAGACCGCATACTCCCACGCCGCGCGCAACGCATTCGTGTCGACGGCACCAGTGAGTGTCCAATGCCACTGGTCGACTGCCGATCCGGGCCGCGCCGTTTCGAGCGTGTAGTACAGCTGTTGCACCGGCGTCAGCGGAAGTACGTCGGCCACATCACCCGTTAGCAGCGCGAGGTCGCGGTCGCGCAGCGGCGCCAGCGGAAAATCGGCCGCGATCCACGCGTCGGTGTGACGCGCGCTCTGCGCAAGCTCCGTAAGCGACGTCGCGCAAGCGTTTGCCATTGCCGCGATTGCCTCGGCCGGCAGCGCAGCAAAGGTCCAGGTGAATTCGAGACACCCGTCCTTGATCCAGCTGTTGATCTCGAGCAGGTGCGAGCGCGATGATCCGGCATCGTACCACGATCCCGTGTCGTCGCCGGCGAACGAGAACATCTGGCTGCCGCTGGTGACCTGATCAAAGCGACCGAGATAGTTGAAGAGGACGTCGCGTCCAGGGTCGTTGATCTGCAGCAGTCCGAACGCAAAGCCGCGTTCAGGAACTGCGCGCATGGCGCGCTTCGTCGTCGCGATGAGCTGCGTCAGCGACGCATGCGCGTCGACGTTCAGCGCCAGCGGCGAAATCGTCGTGAACCAGCCCACCGTGCGCGAGAGATCAAGCGTCGACGCTTCGCGACGGCCATGACTCTCCATGTCCAGTGCCATCTCGGTGACGCCAGCGACCTGCGCAATCGACGCTGCGACGGTCGCAACGAGCACTTCATCGAGCGACGCGCGCAACCGCGGCACTGTTGAATTGGTGAGCGTGTCCGTTTCACGCTGCGAGAGGCGGACTGTGATCGACTGCGCCTGACCGGCAGTTGTCACCGGGCGTGCACCGGACGACAACCGGAAGGGCCGCGCGTGTTGCTCCCAGTACTCGTGCTGCGACATGATCGTCGCATCGGTTGTAAGACTGTTGAGATGGTGCGCCCAGTTTACGAACGGCGTTGGCACCGGCTCAGCGACTTTGCCCGACAGTATTGCCTCGAGATCTTCGAGGAGAATGCGCCACGAGACGCCATCCACCGCAAGGTGATGAATGGCCATGTAGAGCCGAGCCGGATGCTGCGCTTCGGTGTGCGCGAAGTACACCGCCGAAAGCAGCAGACCAGCGTCGACGCGCAGCGCGTGTTGCGCTGTCAGGCAGTGGGACGTGAGCTCTGATGCGCTGACGGCGCCGTCAATCTGCCGGAACACGAACAGTGGTTCCGGCTGGATTTCCTGTGTACCGTTGCGGAACGCGGTGCGCAGCGCGGCGTGATGGCGAACGAGAGCGGCCAGCGCCTGCTGCAACCGCGCCGCATCGGCCGCTGAAGCCAGATCGAACAGGAACGCTTGCGTCCAGTGATCAGGATTTGGCAGGTCGTGCCGGAAGAACCACTGCTGGATCGGCGTCAGTGGCGCCGGACCGGCGATCATCGCGTGAGTCTGTGCGGACTGCGCACGCTGCGCACCCGCGACCACGGCAAGCTGTTGCACGGTGCGGCGCTCGAAGACGTCGCGTGGCTTGATCGTGAGCCCGGCTCGCCGCGCCTGCGAGACGATCTGGATGGTGAGGATCGAGTCGCCACCCAGCTCGAAATAGTCGTCGTCGCGGCCGACGCGCTCCAACTTCAGCGCGCGAGCCATGATCTCGCTCAGGATCGTCTCGGTGTCGCCCTGCGGCGGCTGATACGCGTCAATGACGACGCTTCGCGTGATTTCGTCAGGCGGCGGTAACGCCTTGCGATCCACCTTGCCGTTGTTCGTGAGCGGGAAGTGATCCACGAACACGATCGCGGCCGGAATCATGTACGGCGGCAGGAACTCGCCCGCGAACTCGCGCAGCACCTTCAGCGAGCCGGCGTCGCGATCACCGACCAGATAGGCGACGATGCGCTTGTCGGCGGCCGTCCCCAGCACGGTCACGAACGCTTCACGTACGGCCGCGTGCCGCATGAACACCGACTGGATTTCGCCCAGCTCAATGCGGAAGCCACGAATCTTCACCTGATCGTCGGAGCGTCCGAGATACTCCAGATCCTCAGTCGGCAGGAACCGCGCGAGATCGCCGGTGCGATACAGCGTTTCGCCGGCGCGGAACGGATGCGGCAGAAAGCGCGCGGCAGTGAGCTCCGGACGGTTCAGATAGCCCGCAGTGACGCCAGCGCCGCCAACGTAGATCTCGCCTGGCACGCCGATCGGAACAGCGTGGCCGAAGGGGTCGAGCAGGTGAATTTCGAGATCGGGAATCTGTCGGCCAATGACGCTGCCACTCGCGAGATCTTCCTTCGCGATTGGCCGGTATGTCACGTGCACGGTCGTCTCGGTGATCCCGTACATGTTGATCAACTGGGGCCGCTGATCACCGTGCCGATCGAACCACGGGCGCAGGCTTTCCAGCTCCAGCGCTTCGCCACCGAAAACCACATATCGCAGCGCCAGCAGCGACGTGGCGCCGGCGCGTTCCTCGGCTGCGATGAGCAGCCGGAACGCCGATGGTGTCTGGTTGAGCACCGTAACGCGTTCGGCGACGAGAAGTGCGTAGAAGTCATCAGGCGATCGCGTGATGTCATGTGGCACGGTCACCACGCGACCACCATACAGCAACGCACCCCAGATCTCCCAGACGGAGAAGTCGAAAGCGAAAGAATGGAACAGAGTCCAGACGTCTTGTTCGTTGAAGTGGTAGTACTGATCGGTGGCCGTCATCAGGCGCACCACGTTTCGGTTCGTGACGCGACAGCCTTTTGGCTTTCCCGTCGATCCGGATGTGAAGATTACGTAGGCCAGATCATCAGGATCAGTGACGACATGCGGCGCTGAGTCAGGTGCGTTCCCCGCCGCGATGGACTCGAACGTGACGACTGTCGCACGCGTCGCTGGCAGCTTGTCGACGATGGTTTGCTGCGTGAGCAGTACGGCGGCCGCCGAATCCTCGAGCATCCACGCAAGACGATCCGCTGGATACGCGAGGTCGATCGGGAGGTACGCTGCGCCACTCTTCAGAATGCCAAGTATTCCGATCACGATCTCCGCCGATCGCTCGACGCAGATGCCGACGATGTCGCCACGCCGAACCCCGTGCTGGGAAATGAGCGTGTGCGCAACGCGATTGGCAGCCGCATCGAGTTCACGATACGTCCACGCGCGCTCCTGGAATGAGAGCGCCGGGCGCTCGGGCGTCTTCGCCACCTGATCGGCAAACCACGCCGCGAGCGTACCGGGCACAGGGAACGACTGCGGCGTCGCCCACGTCGCGTGCAGCTCACGCAGTTCGTCGTCGGTGGTGAGCCGGAAGTCGCGCAGGAGCGCATCGGGCGTTGCGCCGAACTGCACCAGCAGTGATCGCAGGTGCCCCAGCATCCGTTGCACCGTGGCCCGACTGAACTTGTCCGAATCGAACTCGATCTTGATGCGAAGACGTACAGTGCCCGCGTAGGCGGCCACGGTGATCGGGAAGTTCGTGCGTTCGTACAGCTCCACTACGCGCTGCGTCCAGGCACCACCGCGGCCCTGCATCACCTCGCCGAGGTCGAAGTTCTCGAAGACGAGAATGCTGTCGAACAATGGTTGACCCTTCTCGATGTCACTCCACGCCTGCACGCGGCCGAGCGGTGTGTGCTCGTGCTCACGCATGTCCACCCACTGCTGGCGCAGTTCCAGCAGGAGCTGCCTGAGTGGTTTCTCGGCGTCGAGTGACGCACGCACAGGCAGCGTGTTGATGAACAGGCCAATGGCATCTTCGACATTGTCGATCGATGACTTGCGGCAGGCCCGAGTACCACCGAAGACGACGTCGACCTCGGACGCATAGCGCGACAACAGCAGCGCCCACGCCGCTTGCACGATCGAGTGCAGAGTGACGTCGGCGTTGGCTGCCAGTGCCGACAACGCCGCGGTTTCAGTTGCGGACAGCGCGATATCGTCCTGCCAATGCAATGGATCGGCGCCACAATCGGGCAGGCCATCAACTGTCAGTGGCGTTGGCGCGGTGAACCCTCGAAGCCGCGTGTTCCAGAAGCGTCGTGACCGCGAGTCGAAATCCTGCGACGTGCTCCATTCCACAAATGCGCGAAACGGCAGACGTGCCTTCGGCTCCGGCGGCGTTACGCCCTGCAGGTGGGCAGCGTAGCAGCGGAACAGATCGTCAAGCAGGATCGGGAAACAACGCCCGTCGACGATTGCGTGATGCAGCGTTAGCAGGACCCGGGTATCGTCGGCGGCATACTGAACGACGGTTCCCCGAATCAGTGGCGCCTCGGCCAGCGAGAGCCCGTCCAGACGATCCGTCAGAAGCGTCTGCTGAAAATCGAGTGCACGCTGGTCCGCCGCGATGGCACTGCGATCCAGGAAGCGGATGGCTGGGCTGACGCCGTCAATGATCTCCTGCTGCGGCTCGTCACCGCTGTCCCAGACGAACCGCGTCCGCAGGATCGGATGGATGGCCACAAGCGACTGCAACGCTCGTCTGAACGCGGCCGGATCAATCCGCTCCGGTGTCTTGCACACGATCTGCTCCAGATCGACCCCACGAATACCGCGAATTTCGTGGTACAGCATGCCACTCTGCAACGCCGTGAGCGGGTAGCCCTCGGGAGCTGCATTGCTCGGGGACGTTTCTGGTGTGCCGTGATCGAGATCTAGCGCCATGTCACGATACAACTGCGGAAAGTGCGGCGGTGACTACGATGAAACCAACGCGACATTCTGGTCGGTGTTTGTGCGAGCGCCAGACAAGGCTGACCTGGTGCGGAATGGGGGGCGGGGACGGCGAACCACTAGATCCGGCAGACGTGTATATAAGGACGCAGGTCACGACTTCACCGCGGCTCAGTCGGATCGCGCAGTGCAAGATGGCCGACGCCGACTGAAATCGCATTTCTGCTCCCTGAAGGGCTATTGTGCAGGGAGAATAGCACCGGCCTCATCGGTTCTGCCAGTCCTCAGTTCGGTGAGCGCCTCGCGCGGTCGCCGCCTTCGCCTGCTATTGCTCCGCTCCGTGGGTTGCACCCGCTCCTTCGGACTTCCTGCTACGCCGGGGCGTCCGTCGCCCTCTCCAGCCAAATCTCTCGCCAGTACATCAGCTCGCCGCGTGGGCAATCCCCCATTTCAGCGTGGCACAGGCATTCCTCGCACGCCTTCTGATCTCCCCGCAGGTTGCGCAGCATCACGCTGTGGTCGATCTGGCGCATCTTCCCGGTTTTCTCTTCAATAATCCGGTCAACCCGCATGCGGACCTCCGCCACCCGGCCGCAGAGTCGGGTCATTTCCTCACAGATTCCCATCCCTCTGTTCCGGCCCAGCGGGTCCAGCGTCTCGGCGATCTGCGCCCGGCTCTTCACTCGAACGAGTTCGCCGGGCTGCAAATCCAGCGATGCGGTCGGTGTGCGCTTGTTCGGTCCGCGAAGCGCTTTGTCGTCCAGGAAGCCGCGCCAGAGTCTCAATTTGAACCAGCGCAGGAACAGCTGCGCGACCCGTCCGGCTGGGAGGTCGCCGTTCCAAACCTCCCGGAAGGCTATCCGCACCAGCCACGGCTTTTTTTTGCCTGGGAAGGCTTCGGTCGCCCTGAATAGCTCGGTCGACTGACACACATACCGGTTCTCGTCGACTTTGACCTTCAGGCGGGCGCTGAGCTGGGCGAGGCCATTCGTGTCCACCTGTGTCGCTGCGTCCCCGTTTTCTGCACTGCGCAGCCACGCTTCCTTCCAGAAGATCCGACAGCCACGGTGGCAGCCGTCGTGAGCAGCGCCATCGCAGCGCGGCCCGTCAAGGAAAACGACATCCTGCCTGGCGACGCGGCGGTTGGGATAATTCTGCGGCTCGACTTCCA
>JANMWU010000662.1:0-7101 GCA_031380785.1 Gemmatimonadaceae bacterium | reverse complement strand
CGCCGCTGATCTAAACGATCCGCGGTTCTCCGAAGTCGGAGAGAGTCACGAGCAAGATTTGGCGTTCGCTGCTGCGACGAAAACTTTTCCGTTCGCGATTTCGCGAATCGACAAATCGGAAATTTGGATTTCGGAAGATGTACGATTTCGCCATCTCGAAGTGGTCGGCAAAACAGGTAGTGGCAAGTCGACCTTGCTCAAAAATCTGATCCACGCCGACATCTGCGCCGGCAAGTCGGTCATCATGATCGACCCGCACGGCGACGACTGCCGCGACATCCTCGACAGCATCCCGAAAAACCGCACCAACAAGGTCTGCTACGTCGACGTTGCCGATCTCGAACATCCCATTGCTTTCAATCCCCTGGCAAGCGACACCCCGGAATTTGCGACAACACTCGCCGCAACCTTGACCGACGGCTTCAAGGATATCTGGCACGAGGCGTGGAGCGAGCGCATGGCCTGGTTCCTTTCGATGGGCCTCGCCCTCGTCATCGAGAAGCACGGTACGCTCCTCGATCTGCGCCCGCTTTACTTCAATAAAGCGAAGCGCGATCGACTGACGACCAACATCCAGAATCCGATCACGCGCGAGTTCTGGCTCGAAGAATTTCCCTCGTATCCCGACCAGTACCGGCGCGAAGCGCCCGGCGCCATCGTCAATCGCATCGGCCAACTCGTCGCTTCCCCATTCGCCTCCCGCATCCTTGGCCATCCACATCCGACGCTGGACATCGCCGAAGCCATGGACAACGGCTACATCGTCTTGATCAATTTGCAGAAAGGCACGATCGGCAACTCCGTCGCCAGCATCCTTGGATCGCTGTTCATCTCCAGCGTCCGCGCCGCCATCATGGCGCGCGCCAGCCGCAGCAGCGAGGAACGACATCCCGTCGCGCTCTACATCGACGAATTTCAATCCTTCGCGACGCTCTCGCTCGCGCAACTCTTGTCCGAAGCGCGCAAGTACGGATTGCAAGTGACGCTCGCGAACCAGTATCTCGATCAGTTGAAATCCGAAGTCACTTCGGCGATCCTCGGCAACGTCGGCACCTTGATCGCCTTTCGCGTCGGGAACAGCGACGCAGAAATCCTGGCCCCCGACTTCGACATCCATCCGCGCCAGCTGACCGATCAGCGACCGTTCCATGCGTGGATGAAGACCGACCTGCAGGCGTATCCGCTGGCGACAACTGCATTCGACCCGACGGTTCGCGATCGAACTGATGCGATCATGCGCCAGAGCCAACGGCGCTTCTCACGCAGCGCGAACCGAGCGCCATAAAGTTGCCACGAAATGACCGCGCCAGCGCCAGCGTTGGGTAAGTTTTCGCTAACCCTGTTGGCGCAGATTTTATCACGCGCCGCTTGCATGCAAGAGGCTTTTAACGATCACGCCGAGCGGTCTTGCATGCCGCGCCTGCGCGTGAAGTGGGACAATCATCAACATGAGGGACGACCGATGAAAGTGAATATGAAGATCGAACAGCAAGAGCACCGCGTCGGGTTTTTCAAGAAGGAAATCAGCCATCACGTCGCCGCGCGTGTCGACTTCACGCCCGAAGAGCGACAGGCGATCGAGCGCAGCGGCATTAATACGTACGAGTTGTTCTCGTATCCAGCGAGCGGCGTGATGGTGGAGTACGCGCTGGAAAAGTATCCGCATCTGAAAGGCCGAATTCCGATCCATGTGGCGGATTTCCTCCGGCAAGCGCAATTCAAGCCGCCCTACCCCGATGTGCTGCAGGCACAGCGCGCCATGGCCGAGCTGAAAGAAAATCTGATCTACCTGAAGAGCGCCATCGAACAGACTTCGGCGCCGGCCTCCGAGAGCTTCGAACTATGAGCAAGCACGACGACTTCTGGACGCCGATCTTCGACGCCGTAGCCCGGAACATCTTCGGCTTCGTGATCCTGATCGTCATCGCGGGCGCCATCATTTTGATCGCCGCCACGCTTTTCGTCATCTGGCCGCTGCTGCTCGCGGGCGGCATAGGTCTCGTCGGCTACAAGTATGCCGCCGCACAGGGCCACTTCGATCCGCCACGTCCCGAGCTGCCGAAGCCACAGGACTGGGACGAGCGGCACGCAAGCATGGAGACCTACGAAATCGCGCGTACCATCGACGACAGCGAGCATGTTCCGGATTATCTGCTGGAAGAAGTCTACCGGGCCTTACCATCGCTGGTGCGCGCAACGCATAAGGAACACATCCAAACGGCAGGCGGGAAGATCATCGAGATGTTCCGCTACGTTTTGGGACCGGTGCCTCTCGCGAAACATCCGTCGCCGCTCAACGTGCCCCTCCACGCACTGCATATGCATCCGCTGCCGACCATGATCGAGACGCTCTATGGCACCGTCATCAATCAACCCGGCTTCGAGAAGATCACGCGCCGCCTGCACGAAAATGTCTGCGAGGTCTCCGGCGTGGCGTACCACCACCGGCTACTGCAGGAGAGCAGGCTGGTGTTCCCGTCCCAATCCGATCGCACCGGTGACGCCCTGATCCACGCGTATCTCAAAGGTACGCCACTGGCAAAAATGCTGACGCCGCAGGTGCCGCTGACGCTGCCGGACAAACTCCTCGCCGAACACACGGCCATGTTCGCCCCCGCGGGTCACGGCAAGACGCAAGCGTTGCAAGCCCTGATCCTCGGTTGGTTGCAACAACCGAACCCGCCAGCAATGTTCATCATCGACAGCCACGGCGACATGCTGCGCAAGATCGAACGTCTCGCACTGTTCAACACAACCCTGAAAGATCGTCTTGTCATCATCGATCCGGAAGATGAGTCGCCACCCGCGCTCAACTTTCTCGACTTCTCCGGCAACGAAGCCAGCGTCGCCGAAATCTTCACGTATCTGATGTCGGCGCTGTCGAGCGATCTCTCCTCGAAACAATCGACCGTCGTCGCGTTCATCCTACGATTGATGGCGGCGATCCCGAATTCCACCATCGACACGTTGCGTATGGTGATGGAAGACAACGCCAAGACGATCGCGACCTCGAAGTTCGCCGATGCTATCGCCACGCTCGATCCAATCGCGCAGGATTTTTTCGCCAAGCAATTCTACGCCCCCGGGAATATGAGTGTGACCAAGCAATCGGTGGCGCGCCGCATCTACGCGCTGCTCGCGAATCCCGTCTTCCAGCGCATGTTCTCCGCGACCAAGAACCGCTTCAATGCACTCGAAGCCATGCAACAAAAAAAGATCGTGCTCATCAACACGTCGATGAAGCTGCTGCGCACCGATGCCTCAAGCGTGTTCGGCCGCTACATGATCGCGCAAATCCTCGCTGCCGCCTACGATCGCGGGTCGATCCCGGAGAAGGATCGGCACCTCGCATTGTTGGTGATCGACGAAGCCTCGCAGTACATGGATGACCAGATCGAAACCATCCTGGCGGAGACGCGTAAGTTCGGCCTCGGCCTCTTCTTCGCCACGCAATTCCTGGAGCAGCTCCCCGCCAACGTAAAGGCCGCGGTGAATGGCACGACCAGCATCAAGTTCGCCGGTCCCGTCAGTCACGGCGACGCCAACGCACTCGGCCGCGAGATGTACTCGTCCGGCGAATTCCTGCGCTCGATGCGCAAGACCGACACGTCGACCCAGTTCGCGGTGCACGTAAAGACCGTCACGCCGTCAGCGATCCCGGTGACGATCCCCTTCGGCCTCATGGAAAACGCACCGACCATGACCGACGCCGAGCATGCCGAAATCCGCGAACGCAATCGCCGCGATTTCGGCATCGCGCCAGCCGTCCCTCCGAAATCAACGACCGCTGCGGCAATGCCACGCGCCCGCCCATCGCCGTCGCCGCTTCCCCGGACCGCGCGTGACCCGAGCATGGCAAGCGATTACTGACAGCGATTGTTGGACTCAGCAAAATTTGATGCTGGAACGGCGACACGCTGCCTTCGATCCGTCACAGCGCGTATAAATCAACATATCCGCAACCGACACATCTATAGGCCACTAATTCGAATGCTCTCTTGCCTTTGATATCAAGACCCTTCCAGCGGCTCTTCACCGGTGTGCTTTCCACCCAGCTGGCGACAAGCAGTCCACCATGCGCATTGTCCAGGATATAGCCTCGCTCCATGTGCAGTTTGCATTTCGGACACTCGCGATGATCGTCGCTCATGAGAACTCCCGCCTCTCCGGTCCATGAAATTCCCGGCGCACTCGCCAGCGCGCACGTTCGGCATCGTCAATACTCCGTTGCCCCAACGGGCTTTGACTTGCAGGTGCAACAATTGGTCCGTGGGTTGGATGCTTATTATCGTGGCATTTAATACCGAATCGAACAGCACCGTTGCGATCCGCCCCTCGTTTTCGCAGCAGTGCTTCGGCCCCGGAACTCGATTGCGATCACCCGCGTCGCGATTGGGTTTCGGGGGCCAATGAGCAACCGTCCCTGGTGTTTGAACCGCCGCACTGATCGGCATTTCGCCGCAACGTGATCGCGGCCCAGGATTGGCGGCGTGACTGACACCGCGCTCACACTGCGGATAAAAGAGGTGCGCTGAGATCGTCCAACCCCAACGCACCCTTCCCCCAAATCAATTCTTGAATTGAAGTATAGGCAACTTCGGGGCTCACGTCTGCGGCCTGTCGATCACAAACGATATCATTATATTGAACAACTTCACGATCACCGTAACTCACCATCGGAAAAAGACCGGCACGCTGTCGCGGTCCTAACGATCGTTAGTTCGGCATATCGAGAGATAAGAATCTCTGGCGTCCGGTTTCCCACATCGGCAAGCCGGTGGACAGAATCGGTCGCGAAATCGTGATACCGTGGATCATAGCGAGCGCCTCGCTCCGCTTCCCCGCATGCCACCCATAGCAACCGTTATCGAAACCGCATCGCGTCCCCACCTCGGCGGGATGACACGCAAACACAGATCACAATTTGCATATACGGGTGAGCACGCCGACGATCGGCCGCTCATGCTCTCCCCGCTCGACCTCGATCGCTTTCGCATCTTGGCCCGGTATCCGTATCTGCCGAGCAACTGGATTCAGGCTCTCAGCGGCGGCAGCGAGCAGCGCAATTACAGTCGCCTCGCCCGTCTTGCGCGTGTGCCGCATGCGTATCTCGAACGTCGACAGGATTGGTACAAGCACGCGGTCTACAATCTGACCCGCAAGGGTTACGCCGCGATCAACGCGGCTCCGGACGTGACGCGCGATCCATTCGCGCACCAACTGCTGCAAAGTCTCGTCGAAGCATCCTTCGCACTTGAAGTGCAGGACGCCGATCATCTCAATTGGAACGACATTATTGCCCTCGGTAAGGTTCCGTTCGAGGCGCTGAAGGAACGCGCGATCCCGCTTGCCTCCGACAAGCTGCTGCCGGATGGCCATCCGAACGCACTGCGGCGCGGCAACAAACATTTGTTCTATGTGAAAGAGATCGACCGCGCCACCGAGCCGCTGGTCGCCTCGATCAAGCGCCGCAGCATCCAGGAAAAATTCCGGCACTACGCCGAGTTCATCAAGCGTGGTCTTTACCGCACACATTTCGGCTTCCCGAATTGCATCGTGCTCTTCATCACCACCAACGAAACGCGCATGCAGGCGATGATGAAGCTCGCGGAAAAGGAGATCGGAGATGCAAGCTGGCTGCTGTTTTCGCACACCAAGGATTGGGCGAATGAGCCAAGCTACCCCGCTCCCCCGTTCGATCTCTATACCCGTGGCTGGAAGCGCAACGGTCATCCGGATTTTCACATGAACCGGTTCGACGTTGCATGAGGTGACGCGCAGCGTCACCCAACGGACGACGCAAAGTCAACAGAAATCTGCTCACGATTTGATGTAGCCTCCCTCGACAAGGCGCCCACGCGCGATGTAATGACGCTCGCGGTTCATTTATTATGCGGCGCTGCTTCTGTTTGCCTTATTGCTGCAACAGTGTATACTGTTACTAGACCTATAGTCATTATTATAGTAACTGTCACATCCCTTATGAACGCATCAGTTGCCACCATTATCAACCGCGAAGGATCGCTCACGATCCTCTCCAATCTTGCCGCACACTTTGAGCACTACCCCGTTCACGACGACGGTGCGCGTGAATATCTCATGATCGAAGCGCGGCGCCTCATGACCGCCATCACCAGCGATATCGCCGTCATTGACTAACGCCATGAGCCTCAAAACCAAACTCGTGCACATCGACAAGCCTGCCACGATCAAATGCGGCGACCTTACCATCGATGTCATCTTGCGTGACTTTAAGCAGAGCTATGGCAATGATCGCTGGCTGGTCGAGCCCGTCGCGGGATCAGGCCGCGCCTGGGTCGAGACGATCTTTCCGAAGCATGCGACCCGCAAGCGGCGCTGACCGATGCCCCGCCGCGACGGCTGAAATGACAGAACAACCGTGCATGGGCGACCCCCACCTTCCGTGATCCGGATTTCTGTATTTCCCCATCAACTGCTGTGGTCAGGATCACAGGATCACGGGCTGCGAAATCACGCGCGTCTGGACGACCCACGTGGGCACCACGAGAGCGGAGTGTAGCCACCAGCAGACGAGCCTGACGGCAGGCACCCTACTGCACAAAACGCACAAGTCGCTGAAGATTTCTGCGCCGTGTTCGAAATTTCGTCGCGCTCATCTCGGCGTTGGAACTCGGATCATGGGTTTTGGTTCCTACAACAACGCGCGGACTTGGCTGCTGCACAAGCTACGAGCGGCGCTGGTCCGGCCGACCGCGCGAAACTCAGCGAACACGTTGAAATTGATACGGCATTCGTGGGGTCCAAAGTTGCGGGAAAGTCGCTGGTGCTGGTCGCCGCCGAAACCGACGGCGGCGTCCGCATGGCTCCGAAAACAGCAACGCTGAAACTTTAATGCGCTTCGCCGATGCGCAAACCGGACGCTTTAGTGATGGCGGCGGCCGTGACCACGATGGCCGTTTGTGTCGCGACAGCACCACGCTAAGGACTCTCCGAACAATAGCTGAATCGCGATCTGTTGGCGTGTGACTTTGTGACTCGGGCGCCGGGGATTCCGTCGAGGCGCGAACAGTCGTAGCTCGAAGGAATGATCGACACAGATGCGATACGGTTACGCTGGGA
>JANMWU010000659.1:0-4158 GCA_031380785.1 Gemmatimonadaceae bacterium | reverse complement strand
CGGCGAAGACGGGACGGGCTTCGTGTCGCTCAACGGCTTCTACGCGAAACCAATCGGGGTGCAGCGCCCCGATCAGCCAACGCGACTCATCCCGGTTGGAGACTTCGGTGGCGTGACGGCGTCGGCCGCGATTCCGTTTCGCGCCGTGACACTGCTGCCAGGCATAAGCCTTCAACGTGAGACGAGTAACGCGACCGCGATCGTGAGTGGGCGCAAAACTACGCTGGTTGCGAGCGGTTCAACGGCGGCGCTCAGTTTCGGAATCTCGGTTCCACTGGGTGGCGGCGTGACACTCACGCCAGAAGGCGGCGGAGTGTTCGGCAGTGTCGGGCAGACGGTGTCCGCTCAGTTCCCACGCCGAGTGAGAAGCCAGAACTTCAGCGATTCCATTCGTGGTGGCTGGTTCGCTCTGGAGTTCACTGTTTCGCGTTGAGCCGCCGGTATTTCCGGCAAATGAGCTTAGCGCTTGAACGCGAGCACCAGCACGCCGATCGCCACCAGCGCGATGCCGGACCATTCGCGGAATGATGGGCGCTCGCCGAGGAACGCGAAAGCAAACACGGCGACCAGCACGAGACTGAGTTTGTCCACCGGCGCCACCTTTGAAGCCTCGCCGACTTTGAGTGCGCGAAAGTAGCAGACCCACGAAGCGCCGGTCGCGAGGCCGGAGAGTGTCAGGAAGAGCCACGTTCTGCCGGAGAGTGCGCGCGGATCGCTCCACTTGCCGGCCAGCACAACGAACGCAGCCAGCACCACGATCACGATCGTGGTACGGATCAGCGTCGCGTAGTCGGAATCGACCCCCTGAATACCAAGCTTCGCGAAGATTGCCGTCATCGCCGCGAAGGCGGCGGACAGGAGTGCCCATGTGAACCAGCTGCCGGTAGTCGCCATGGGCGGAATCATGGTGGACGTCGCGCACTGGCGGTATGGGGAGCGGTGCGCATTGTTACTCGCGTCCGCCGCTCGTTCAACCCGATCCGACGATCGCCATGCAGATCTGCCGCTCGTATCGCTGCCTCATCGTTTTGACAACTCTGGCCACGCCGCTGATCGCGCAGCAGACGGCAACGCGTCGGCCGGCAGCAAGTCGCGCGGTCTCACTGGTCGCGCGCGGCGAGTCTCTGCAGCTGCCCGGCGAATGGACGCCGCCGCCAGGCGATGCGTTGTCGCACAACACCGCGGGATTCGCGGTCACGCTGTGCGGCGCAGTCTTCATCACTGGCCTCACGCCGGCCGACGCTGCGGCGAATGTGGGATTCTTCACTGGCCCGCTGGAGTATCGCTCGGAGGTGAAGGACACGGTGATCGATCGCGCAACGCAAACGGTCCGCCTGACGCTGAAGAATGGCGTCACACGCGTTGCGCGGCGCTATGGAAGTCAGGGCTGCGTGCCGCTGCCGATCGGCGTCGACTCGGTGTCTTTCACGCCGAGTGTGGTCACAGCGTCGTTGCCGCCCGCCTCCACCACTGCATGGCCGATGGGCGATGTGTTGCCGACGTCACCGTGGCCGAAGAATGTCGACTCCGCGCTCGTTGCGCGCGCGATGGACGAAGCCTTCGCGCCGGACAGCGCCATGACGCTCGCGTTCGTCGTCACGTACAAAGGCCGTATCATCGGCGAGCGCTACGCGCCGGGCATCAACATGCATACGCCGCTGGAAAGCTGGTCGATGTGCAAGAGCCTCACCGGCACGCTGGTGGCACGCCTGATTCAGCAGGGCGTCTATAAGCTCGATCAGCCGGCACCGATTCCGGAATGGCAGACGGCGGGTGATCCACGCCAGAAGATTCGCATCATGGACATCATGCGGATGTCGAGCGGACTGCGCATTCGCGCGCCGCAGGATCCGGACTACGATCCGAAGCTCGGGTACCCGGACCATCTCTATCTGTACACCGGTTCGGTGAATTCGTATCACTATGCCGCCACACGGCCGCAACAATGGCTTCCGGGTACTGTCGGGCGCTATCGCAACACCGATCCGGTGCTGGCGAGCTATCTGGTGCGACTCGCGGCCGAGAAGCGTGGTGAGAACTACCACGCCTCGCCAACCCGATTGCTGTTCGAGAAAATAGGCATGCGCGATGTCGTCATTTCCACTGATCCGTACGGCAACTTCCTCGGCCAGGGCGCAGACCTGATTGCCGCGCGCGACTGGGCACGACTCGGAAACCTGTATCTGCAGGATGGTGTCTGGAATGGTGAGCGCCTGTTGCCCGTGAACTATGTGCAGTACGCTCGGACGCTGGCACCGGCGTGGGTGGCCGACGGCCGTCCGGTGTACGGCGGCGGCTTTTTCTGGATCAATGGTGATGGGCATGAGCCACTGCCGCGCAACGCGTTTGCGATGCTCGGTGCCGGCGGGCAGAGTGTCTGGATCGATCCATCGCATGACCTCGTGATTGTGCGCATCGGTAAGTATCGCGGTGCAAATGGTGGCGAGGCGGCGCGGCAGAAGGCCACAGCGACGTTGCTGACGGCGATTCGGCGCTGACCGTGAGAGTGTGGACGCTCACACACGTCGGAACCCTCGCGCTCTTCGCGATCTGTGCCGACGCGATGGCTCCGCGTCCGGCGCGCGCGCAGGCAATTGCCGGCCAGCTCACGATCGTCGAGAAGGACGGTACGAAGTCGCCCGACCTGGCCAATGCGGTCGTCTGGATTGAACCGGTGTCCGGGTCGCCGACAACTGCACGCAACACGGCGCAGATCGCAATGGAGGGAAAGCAGTTTGTGCCGCATGTGGAAGTTGTCACGGTCGGCAGCACGATCAGCTTTCCGAACCACGATCCATTCCGGCACAACGTCTTCTCGAAATCCGGTCCGGCGGAATTTGATCTCGATCTGTATGGGCGTGGGCAGGCCAGGCAATTCGAGTTCACTCGTGCCGGCGTGTACCCGCTGTTCTGCAACGTTCACGCGCGCATGGTTGCGTATGTCGTCGCCGTTGCGTCGTCGTGGATTGCGCGGCCCGGCGCCGATGGTCATTTCGAATTGCCGGCGCTGCCGCCGGGCAGCTATCGGCTGAAGGTCTGGCACGAACGCGGTGGTCAATCGGTGCGGCCGCTCGCCTTGCCCGCCGACGCGTCAACCCTGCTGCAGCTGCAGCTCGATGCGCGCGCGTATCGCTTCGAACAACATCGGAACAAGTTCGGTGCCACATACACCACCACCGGCAGTGAGCGATACTGACGATGTGAGGGCCGCAGCGGCGCCATCGTTCAGCGTGGTGCCAGCACGGCCGCGTGCAGGACGTCTCACATGGCGACTGTTTGGACTGGTCGGCGCGGTGGTGCTTGGCGCAATCGCGCTGATCCTCACGCTGCTCACCGTCATCGCGTCGCGCACGGCAGCGGCGGCTGGTGATCAGGCGCTCGATCGGGCAGCGCATCTGGTGACGGCGCTGCTCGATGGACGTGAGCAGAGTCTGGCGCGTGCATCGGCAGTGTTCGTGCAGAATCCGATCTTCCGGTCGCTGGTGCTCGCCGACAATGGTGCCGACCTGCACGATCAGTCGTCCGAGGGTGCTGAGCGTACCGGCGCATCATGGGTGCAGATCGTCAATGCACGTGGCGAGCGACTGGCCAAGAGCGATGACGTGTCTGCACCGCGTGTGCCTCTCACCGGTTCAGCGCTGATTACGCGCGCCGTTGGCGGCGAAGTTGCGACTGGCTTCGGTGCAGCGGCGGATTCGCTGCTGATGCAGGTTGTGGCGGTACCAATCCTGATGCCATCCGCAAATGGTGAGCACTCGATCGGCGCATTCATGGCCGCGCAGGTGATCGACTCGGCGTTGGCCGCGAAGGTGAAGGAAGCGACGGCGACTGATGTCATATTCTATGTGGTCGATACGGCGACTGTGCCGCATGTCGCGTCGTCGACACGCGGCCGCGCACCCGCAATCAAGGAATTGCTGGCACGAACGGCGGCGCGCCTTTCGTTCGGGACCGACAGTGTTTCGCGATTCGCGGTCACGTTGAGTGACACGCAGTTCGTTGGTCGCGCGACACTGGTGCGTTCGGCCGGCGGCGAGGCGTTGGGTGGGTTTCTGGCGCTGCGATCACGCGATGCGGAACTGGCGCCATTTACTGCACTGCGGCAATGGATTCTGTTTGCAGGCGGCCTCAGTCTGCTGCTCGGCGCCGGTGTCGCGT
>JANMWU010000819.1:0-2124 GCA_031380785.1 Gemmatimonadaceae bacterium | reverse complement strand
AACTGACAGCGTCTCGGGGCCCGTGACATTTACCGGAACGGCGGGCTGTGCTGCGTGCGCCAGCAGCATCAGCGCAATCGCGTTTGCGTCGCGCTGCCAGATCACGTTGACGGCGCTCATGGTGATGTTCACTTCCACGCCGTCACGCACCTTGACGGCCAGGTCGGTGAGCACGCCGTACGTCAGCGCGCAGGCGTAGTTGAGCCGATACAGCACAACCGGTGATGCGTGACGCGCGCCGAGTGCCGACATCACGCGTTCGCGACCGAGGCAGCTCATGGCGTATTCACCAATCGGCGCCGGCGGCGTGGACTCGTCGGCGCCGTTGCTGTCGCGCGGCGTGAGCGGATAGACGTTGCCGGTGGAGAAGACCACCTGTCGCGCACCGGCGAATCGTTCGCCGCACCAGGCGGGGACGATGGTGTTCATGGCCCACGTCGTCGACGGATCGCCGCCGGTGCCGAACTTCTGACCGGCCATGAAGATCACGTTTGGCGCGAAGGGGAGTGCGTCGACGGCGGCGCGATCGAGGAGGTCGGCGCGAATGCATTGCACGCCTGCTAAATCGAGCTCCTCGACTGCTGCGGCGTCAGACCATCGCGAGACTGCGATTACCGCGCGACGGCGGTCGCCATCGGCCGCGTCGAGCGCGCGGCGAGCCATGCGGGCGAGTGATGGGCCCATCTTGCCGCCGGCGCCGAGGATGATGATGTCGCCGTCGAGGGCGGCGAGGGTGCGGATCAGTGCTGGCGTGGGTTCGCTGAGGGCGTCGGCGAGGGTGGGGAGGTCGTGCGGGGAACTCTGCATGCGAAAGGGATCAAGGCGTTGTATTTCTGCCACGACTGCGGTGCACCGATCAAGATCAAGTACTGCGAGTCATTCTCAGCCTGGCCGTGGTGTGCCAAGGCGCGAAAGCGCGACGCCATCGGTCGTTATGCGTACGTCGCTCGCCCAATTCTCGGTTTTGCTGCTATCCGCCGTTGACTTGTCAGAAATTAATATAGAGCTTTCTGACATAAAACGAGCAGCGAATGCTGGCTATTCGCTTGTCTATCATATACTTATGATGATATAAGCATCACGAGGGTCCGTCTGGTCTCCCAGGGACTTTACCGACCTCGGGACGCGCGCGGCGGTTGATCAGGCACTCCGCCGCCTCAGTAAGTCCGGAAGGATCAGAAAAGTAGCAAGAGGATTGTACGATTATCCGCAGTCAGCCGCGCTGGTGGGAAAGCGCGCTCCCCGTGTCGATGCGGTCGCGAAGGCAGCGGCGCGCGCCCGTGGGGCTCAGGTCCGGCCGAGTGGCGCAGTGGCGGCGAATGCACTCGGCTTGTCCACGCAGGTGCCTGCTCGTGCCGAGTACATCACGGATGGCCCGGCGCGCACGATCGATCGGAGGGCGAACGGTGCGGCTGCGACATGTATCGCCGAAGCGGATTGCTCTTCCGGGCGGTGCGGGCGCTCTGGTGGAGGCGTTGCGATATCTGGGGAAGGACGCTGCTCACGCTCTGAGCGCGGCGGACATTCGGCGCGTCGCGGAGTCGCTCAGTGATGCCGACGCTCGTGCGCTCCGGCATGCGTTCCATCATGCTCCCGGCTGGATGCGGCCGGCGATCGACAAGGTGATAGCGACCTTCACGTCGCATTCAGCCTATAAGCCGGGTGAGTGAATTCCTGGAGCTTCCGCCAAAGGATCGCGCCGCCGTCGCCGAAGAAACGGCGGCGCGACTTGGTATTGGGCGTGTCGCAATCGCACGAATTTTGCCTCGCCGGGCGCACGATACGACTTGGCCATCCCAGGAACTTTGCGGCTTGTGCCATCGGAGGACGTGCGCTCCGTACTCGCGAAAGACTATTCGTGCATGCGTGAATTGTTCATCTCAGAGTCGCAAGCACTTGATCTCGTCATGGCAGAAATTTCCTTGATTGAACTGCGCGTCAACCGAGTCGCGAGCGCGAAGGATGGGCGGACGGTGGCTGCGGTCTGTGAGCCACGCGATGACGGCCACGGTATGGCACGTTCACGTGCATCCACCGTGAATCGCGGCGGCTTTCCGTAAATCACTGCTGGCTGAGCGCGCGCAAATCGTTTCGCGAATGAGAGTTACGCGAATGTCGGCTGTG
>JANMWU010000809.1:0-7852 GCA_031380785.1 Gemmatimonadaceae bacterium | reverse complement strand
CCTGGCGCGGTTGGCGATGACGGCGCGGAGGTCCACCAGCGAAGGCACCTCCACGGCTGCGCCCGTCAGCGCACCGTAGACGTCCGGACTCACTTCGTAACAGCTGCCGCAAATCGACGGTCCAAGGTGAAGCCGCAGACTTCCGACGCCAAAGCCTGAGCGGACGAACCATTCGATCGCCCGCTCCGTAATCCCGGCGACTGTGCCCCGCCATCCGGCATGCAGCAGCGCGGCGGCACCGGACGGATGCGCGAGATACACCGGCACGCAGTCAGCCACAGTCACCGCTGCGGCCGCGCCGGCCGCCAACCAGGCGTGCCCATCGACTGCGGTGGTGCGGAGCCAGCCGCGCCACGACGATCCGTGCATCGCGATGCTGTCGCCATGCACCTGCTGTGCGCTGGCAAAGCGCGGCGCCCCGAGCTCAGCGGCCGCCTCCACCAGACGGTGCCATCGTCCGAACACGTCGGCCGCGGAATCCCGGGCCAGCACGCCGAAGGTACCCGCAGCGCGCGTGGTGGTGAACGCCGTCAGGCCCCACTCGTCGAAATCGGGGATGCTCAAATGTGCCGGAAGCGTCACCCTTCGATGCGCGTGATATTCGCGCCGAGTGCGTTCAAACGCTCGTCGATCCGTTCGTAGCCGCGTTCGATCTGTCCGACGTTCATGATCGTGCTGGTACCGGTGGCGCAGAGCGCCGCGAGCAGCATCGCCATACCGGCGCGGATATCCGGACTCTCGACATTACCCGCGCGCAGCTGCGATGGGCCCGACACCAGAGCGCGATGCGGATCGCAGAGCACGATGCGTGCACCCATCGAGATCAGCTTGTCGACGAAGAACATGCGCGACTCGAACATCTTTTCGTGCATCAGGATCAGGCCTTCACACTGCGTGGCGGTGACGATCGCGATCGACATCAGGTCGGCCGGGAACGCCGGCCACGGCTGATCTTCGAGCTTCGGCACATGGCCACCAAGATCGTCACGGATCCGGCGCGACTGCTCTTTAGGGACGATGAGATCCTTTCCCTCGATGCGACAGCTGATGCCGAGGCGTTCGAAGCCCATCAGCATCGATCGCAGATGCTCAACGCCGGCATCGGCAATTCGCAACTCGGAGCGCGTCACGGCAGCGAGACCGATGAAGCTGCCGACCTCAATGTGATCGGGTCCGATGCGATGACTGCAGCCGTGCAGACGATCGACGCCGTGTATGGTGAGCGTGTTGGTGCCGATGCCTTCGATCTTCGCGCCCATCCCGACCAGGAAATGTGCGAGATCCTGTACGTGCGGTTCGCTCGCGGCATTGCGGAAAATGGTGGTGCCTTTCGCCAGCGTTGCGGCACACATCGCGTTCTCGGTGCCCGTGACGCTGGGTTCGTCGAGGAAGATGTCGCGGCCCACCAGCTGTTTCGCGGTGAGTACAAAATCCTTGCCGGCGGTGAACGTCGCGCCGAGTTGTTCAAAGGCGAAGAAATGCGTGTCGAGGCGCCGGCGTCCAATGACGTCTCCGCCGGGTGGCGGCAACGTCACGCTGCCGCAGCGCGCGAGCAGCGGGCCGGCGAGCAGAATTGCGCCGCGGATCTTTTCGCAGAGCACCGGATCGAGCGTGGCGGCGTGAATGTCCTTCGCGCGGATACGCAGAGAATTTGGTGCCGTCCATTCCGCGTCGGCGCCGACCGAGCGCAGCAGCAGCACGAGCGTTTCGATGTCGCGGATGCGAGGGACGTTGTCGAGTGTGACCTCGTCTTCAGTGAGCAACGCGGCGGCCACAATTGGCAGCGCTGCATTCTTGTTGCCCGCAGGCCGGATCGTGCCCGACAGCTGCCGTCCTCCTTCCACTACATACCGCAATGCGGCCATGCACACGCTCCCGAACGGGGTCAGTTGAGCGCGTGAAGGTGCCGGACTCATGTCGGCAGGTCAAGCCGCAGGGGTGCGCTGCCGCTCCGCCGACGGGTACTTTTCAGCATGATGATGAACCCCATCGTGTCTCTGGTCGCCGACACATTGCTGGTGCGGCCTGTCGACGTTCCGGCGCCATGGTACAGCGTCGCAACGGGCGTCCTCAGCATCATCGTGACCCTCTTGCTGCTGGGCATCGCGGTGGCGCTGCTGGGCATGGCGCGGGCGTTGAAGGGGGCGGAAAAGAATCTCGGCGGCCGCATGCAGGGACTGGCCGACGAACTCGTTCCGTTGGCGCGCAACCTCAATCAGATCGCGACACAGCTCACAGAAGTGACGGTCGAAGCCCGCGCGGAAATCCGGCGCATTTCCGGCACGATCGGCGCGGTGGACGGTGCCGTGCGCGATGCGATCGAGGATGGCGAGGCGCGGCTGGCGCAATTCGGCACCCTGCTGGATGCGGTGCAGGACGAAGCGCAGGCTACGGTGGCGTCGGCGACGGGCTTGATCCGCGGCGTGCGGGCCGGCGCGGGTTCCATGGTCTCGAGCCTGTTTCGGCGGAACGGCAAGTCACGCGCGCGTTCCAGTCGTTCGGACGGCAAGCTGCAGGAGCGCGAGAGTCTCGCGGAATCGGATGTGCGCGCGCGCCTGGCGGCGCTTGAAGCCGCGCTGGCTGAGTTTGAGAATGACGACGACGAGGAAGACGATGTCGTGGCGTCGGCGCCTGAACGCTTCCGCCCGCCAGTACCAGCGGATGACGCTGACGAAGATGATGACGAGTGGGCTGATGACGACGACGTAATGCCGGTGGCGTCGGAGGTTGACGACGACGATGATGACGACGAGTACAAAGACGACGACGGCGATGATGACAGCAACTTTGACGATGATGCTGACGATGACGATGACGACGCGTTGGATGACGACGACGCCGCTGAGTCAGACACCGGTGCGGCGGGTGCCGATCCCGATCGCGACGCGCGAACGCCAGTCGAACCACGGCGCGGCGGTCCACGTATCCGCACACGCCGTCCGGCGTGACGCTGCACGCTGCCAGACGTCTCCTGGCGCCGGTGTTCGTGGCGGTGCTTTGCATCGCGCTCTGCCCGAGTGACCTGTTCGCCTGGACTCCTGGCACTCACATCCACATCGGCGAAGCGATCCTGCGTTCGCTGACTCTTCTGCCGGCGTCGACGGCGGCATTGTTACGCACGTTTCCGCAGGATTTTCTGTACGGCAGCATCGCCGCAGATACATCAATGGCAAAGAAATACGCGCCGACCGGCCGCCACTGTCACTCGTGGGCGGTGGGGTTTGAGATCTACGAGCGCGCCGGCGACGAGAGCCTGCGCGCGTTTGCGCTGGGCTACCTGTCGCATCTGGCGGCCGACGTTGTCGCTCACAATTTCTTCGTGCCGCGACAGCTGACGGTCACGAGCAGCACCTCCGCACTCGGGCACAGTTACTGGGAGAGCCGTTTCGAAACACATCTCGGAGACGCGGCAGCGCGTCGTGCACGCGACGTGATTCTGCTTGACCACTCGCGGTCCGATGCACATCTCGACGATATCCTGAGCCCGACGATCTTCAGCACGAGCACCAACCGCAGACTCTTCCGCGGCATGGTGCACGTGACCGACAGCGAAAGCTGGCAGCGCATTTATCGCATCATGGCGGACAACAGCCGCTGGGGTCTGGCGCGCCCCGTCGTGGAGCTCCACCTCATCCGTTCATTCGACTATGTGATGGATCTGCTGGAGCGACTTGATCGATCGGAGTCATACCAGTTCGATCCCAGCGGCGATGAGGCACTGCGCCTGGCGAAGCGATTGCGACGCGTCTCAATGCGGCGTGGCGGCGATCCGTTTGTACGCGAAGAGGCGGAGCGCCACTTCGGGCTCCCCGCCTCGGCACTGCACCACGCCGATTCGCTCGAGATTCCGCTCTACCCTGACGCGCGCGACGACAGCAACTGATTCACAAGCTTCGGGTCGGCCCGTCCCTGTGACTTTTTCATCACCAGACCGACCAGCAATCCCTGCAGCTTCTTTTCTCCGGCGGCAAATCGCGCGGCTTCCTGCGGATTCTCGGCCAGCACTTCATCCACCCAGCCGGCGAGCGCGTTATCGTCGCGCACTTGCAGCAGGCCCTCACGCTCGGCGATTGCGCGAGGCGCATCAGACGACACCAGCAGTTGCCCATAAATCTTCTTCGCAGCGCTGCTGCTTACGACACCGTCGCGCACCAGATCGAGCAGCGCTGACAGCCGAGCAGCGGCCAGCGGCTCCGCATCCCACCCGGCACCGCGCTCGTTGAGCGTCGCGCGAATTTCGCCGTTGACCCAGTTCGCGACTGCCTTGGCGTCACCGTGCAGCGCGAGCACCGATTCGAAGTACGGTCCTGTCGATGGATCGGCCGTCAGTTCGTGCACGTCGTACTCCGAGAGCTTGAGCGCGGCGTACCGTGCGCGGCGCTGAATGGGCAGCTCCGGCAGCGTGCTCCGCGCTGCGGCCAGCTCCACGGCGGTGACAATCAGCGGCGGCAGATCAGGCTCTGGGAAGTAGCGATAGTCGCTCGAGCCTTCCTTGCTGCGCGCCGGACGGATCTGGTTGCTGTGACCATCCCACAACAGCGTCTGCTGCTGCACCGTACCACCAGCAGCGAGCACGCCGCACTGACGCCTGAACTCGGCGGCGAGCGCCTTCTCGACACCGGAGAAAGAGTTCATGTTCTTCACTTCGCACTTGGTGCCCAGCCTGGTCTGCCCGAACGGCCGCGCGCTCACGTTGGCGTCCACGCGCAGGCTGCCTTCTTCCATGTTGCAGTCGCTGACATCGAGATAGAGCAGGATCTGCTTGAGCGTCCGCAGATACGCTCCCGCTTCTTCAGGCGAGCGCATGTCGGGCTCACTCACGATCTCGACCAGCGGAACGCCGCTGCGATTCAGATCGACCGCCGTCGCGCTGTCGTAGCGATCATGGATCGATTTGCCCGCGTCTTCTTCCATATGCGCGCGGGTGATGCCGATCACACGCGGCTTCCCGTCCACGACGCGGCCGATGTCGAGCGTGCCGTGCTCCGCGATCGGTTTGTCGTGCTGCGAGATCTGATAGCCTTTCGGCAGGTCAGGATAAAAGTAATTCTTGCGCGCGAAAATCGAGTTCGTGTTGACGGTGAAGCCAAAGCCAAGTGCGACGCGCAGCGCGAGATCAACTGCGCGTGCGTTGAGAACCGGCAGCGCGCCGGGCAACGCGAGACACACCGGGCAGGTGTTCGAGTTCGGAGGCGCCCCGAAGTCGGTGGAGCAGTTGCAGAACGCCTTGCTCGCCGTCTTCAACTGCACGTGCACTTCGAGGCCAACCACCATCTCGAATCCGGCCGTGACATCGGCGATGGCCGCGGTGGTCATGACAGTGCCTCCGTGCCGAGTGCTTTCTCGAGTGCATATGCGGCGCGGAACATGTCGGCCTCCCGGAAGTGCGCAGCCAGCAGCTGACCGCCGATGGGCATGCCATCGACGAGACCGATCGGCTGTGACATCGCCGGCACGCCGGCAAGGTTGGCGGTCGCGGTGAAGATGTCGCTCAGATACATCTCCAGTGGATCCGACTTGCTGCCGAACGCAAACGCCGGCGACGGCGCTGTCGGGGTAAAGAGCACATGCACACCGCTGCGAAAGACCTTTGTGAAGTCTTCCGTGATCTTCTCGCGCACGAGCATCGCCTTGCGGTAGTACGCGTCGTAATGACCCTGCGAGAGCACGTAGGTACCGAGGATGATGCGACGCGTGACTTCGGGTCCGAAACCGTGCGAGCGGGTGCGCTCGTACATGCCACGCAGATCGTCGGAGGCAGCTCGCGGCCCGTATCGGACACCATCGAACCGCGCCAGATTCGACGACGCCTCGGCAGGTGCGAGGATGTAGTAGACTGGAATCGCAAAGTCAGTGTGCGGGAGCGAAACCTGACGGACTTCGGCGCCGAGGTCGCGCATCAAGCCAATGGCGCGATGGCAGCGCGCGCGAATACGCACGTCGAGTGTGACCGGAAAATATTCAGTCGGTACGCCAACTACGAGGCCGACGAGCGGCCGGGAGGCTTCGGCGCGATAGTTGTCGACGACGATGTCCACGGTCGTGGCGTCGCGGCTGTCATGTCCTGCGATGACCTGCAGGCCAAGTGCGGCGTCGTCCACCGATCGACCAAAGACGCCGATCTGATCCAGTGACGATGCGAACGCCACCAGACCGAAACGGCTCACGCGACCGTACGTCGGCTTGACGCCGACAATGCCGCAGAACGCGGCCGGTTGACGAACCGAACCGCCGGTCTCGGAGCCATAGGAGATGCGACAGAGACCGGCGGCGACCGCAGCGGCGGAACCACCGCTCGATCCGCCAGGCACTCGCGACAGATCGAGCGGGTTGAGCGTCGGACCGAATGCGGAATTCTCGGTGGATGAACCCATCGCAAATTCATCCATGTTCGTCTTACCAATGATCACCGCGCCGGCCGCACGCAGCTTCGTGACGGCGGTGGCTTCGTACGGACTGACCCAGCCCTCCAGGATGCGCGATCCGCAGCTGGTGCTGAGAGTCGTGGTCGCGATGTTGTCCTTCACGGCAATCGGAACGCCGTGCAGAAGTCCTGCCGGCGCTGCGGTTGCGGTTGCACGCGCATCGGACGCGGACGCGACTGTGATGAATGCGTTGAGCTTCGTGTTTGCCTGCACACGTTGCAGCGCCGCTTCGGCGACCGCAGCAGCCGATGCAGTGCCCGACGTGATGGCGGCGACAGTGTCAGCGGCGCTCAAATCGAGCGTCCTGTCGGCGCTCATTCCTCGCCTTCCGACGCACCGAGCTGGCTGTGCGTGCTGAGTCGCGGCACGAGCAGAAATCCGTCGCGAGGCGCCGGCGCAAATGACGCCAACGGCCGCGCAAGCGGAATCGGTGCCACGACGTCGTCGCGGCGCGGCATCGGCGCGCGCGCATCTTCGACAACGGTCGACACGTCCACCGTCTCAAGCACCGCCATGTGATCCAGAATGCCGTTCAACTCGCGCACCAGCGCGGGCACACGCTCGACCGGAATCGCCAGCCGCGCCAGTGCGGCCACATGCAACACGTCTGCATCAGATACCGCCATCTACTCGTGCTCCGGTTCGAGATTCGCCTGTGCCACCACCAGCGTCTTGCGCCCGATCTGTTCGTCGTCGAAATCGATCCGCACTTTCATGTCGCGACCGGCGCCGGTGACTTCCGCGACGGTGCCGACGCCGAACTTGCGATGCTTCACCCGTGCGCCGGGGAGCACCTGCACTGCTTCGCTGTCGTCGAAGGCCGACGGCGTGGCGCTGAAACGCGACGTCACTCCGCTGAACGCCGCTTCGCTGATCGGTGGCGCGGGCCGCGGGTCACGCGGTGTCCAGCGGCCCGCTGACGCGCCACTGCGACCCCACGCACCACCATCTGCGCCACCAGCGTACGTACTGCGACCCTGGCTGCGCGCGCGCGGTGTGGTGCTGATGTCGATCAGCTCTGCCGGCAGCGATTCGAGGAAGCTGGACGGACGCGACATCATCGTCTCGCCGTTCCGGCGGCGCGTTTCCGCATGCGACAGCACAAGTGCCGATTCGGCGCGCGTAATTCCAACGTAGAACAATCGACGCTCCTCCTCCAGCTTCGACGGATCCTCGTACGCGCGTGCCAGTGGGAACAGACCATCCTCCAGGCCCGTCAGGTACACCACCGGGTACTCGAGCCCCTTGGCATTATGCAGCGTCATCATGGTCACGGCGTCCGCAGTCGGATCGAGTGCATCCGGGCCAGCCACCAGCATCGCCTTCTGCAGGAAACGGTCGAGCGGCGTGAGTCCGACCTCGCCATCGTCGTCGGCCAGCGCCTCCGCCGCACCGCTGACCAGCTCGCGCACGTTCTCGATCCGATC
>JANMWU010000787.1:0-6254 GCA_031380785.1 Gemmatimonadaceae bacterium | reverse complement strand
CGCCCCACTGTTCAGCCGGGATCGGGCGCGCCATGGCGTTTGGCGCCACAGGCGTCTCAACCGGGCGCTGGGCAAGGAGTACGACGGGCGCGAGCGCGGCAGCCGAGAGGGTGAATAGGCGGACGAACAGGGACATGCAGGGTCCTCGCGAATAAAAGGAGTGCGAACACTCGCTCCTACGATTCCGTCGAGGGTGCCGTTGCTGATTTGTCAATCTCATCTGTACGCAGAAACCACGCGCACCGCCGTGGGAGCGCAATGACAAACGGGCCGCCTCCCGTGAGGGAGACGACCCGCACAACACGCGGCAAAGCGCTCGGGATCGCCTGGCACGCGCATGGTAGCGGCGCGACGTCGCGCCAAGGGGAATCGCGTGGTCGGTTCCGGCGGCAGCGGCCGTCTCGTCACCGATGCGGAAGGAAGGGGCACGCCCGGTGCCAAGCTGGGCCATTCGACCCGCAGGTCGGTATTTCGGACTGCTTCCCGACACTCAAGTCCTTGCTGCAGAGCGCGTTGCGAGCGAGTTCCGCCGAGCGAAGCCTCGATCCGCCGTGCATTGCGCGCACGACCGTTGCTTCGTTGCCAGTCTCTGCTGTTGCGCCAGTGCAACTGTTCAGACTGCTATGTGTGGTGTGTTTGCGGCGGCAAGACTCGCAGCGGCAGTTGTCGCGCGGGTTTTCGTCTCTTGCAGGCGCACACCGACCCGGAAAGGTCGCCAGAGATGCCTTGGCTTTCGAAACTGCGTTGGCGGCAACAGGCGCCGGTGGCGGTTTGGAGTTCAACAGTCTCACGCGGAGACGCGGTGGCGCGGGGAGCACGGGGGAAAACGCTCGCTGAGCATCGGTCCTCGGCGCCACCGACCGCTCTAAAGTCTTTGATAAGTTCGTTTCCCGGCGCCGGCATCCACGACGCAAGATGTTGTCGCAATTACGATGACAAGAAAAAGCAGTTTCTCCGTGCGTTCTCCGTGTCTCCGCGGCTCCGCGTGAGACTGTTGAACGGAAACAGCCGCCGGAGCGTGTCGCGGCTCACACACGGATGTGCGACGAATGTCATCTCTGCTGCGACGGGTCGTAGCATTTCACAGCCTCGGACTGAGCCCGTCTGCCAGCGAACTGCGATACGCCCGCCACGCCGGCACAAGGCCAACGAGAATGCCCGCGGCGAGCACCACGCCGATGTAGATCCATTCAAGTGATCCGGGCGCCTGCACCGCGATGTGCACGCCCGTGTTCGACTCGATGAAGCCCTGCGCCAGCGCAAACCCGCCCATCGTCAGCGCCACGCCAAGCGCGCATCCGAGCAGCGTGAGCAACCCGCTCTCGAATACCAGCAGCGACACGATCATGCCCGGCCGCGCACCCACCGCGCGCAGCACCGCCATCTCCCGACGGCGCGCTTCCAGTGATGAATACAGCGCCACCAACATGCCGATCAGTCCCACGATGATCGTCAACGCGCCGACCAGTCGCAGCCCCCCTTCAACGGCGCCAAGTGTGCGCCATAATTCCGCCAGCGTCACGCCCGGAATCACCGCGGTCAACGGCTCGGCCTTGTACTGATTGATTTCCCGCTGCAGTCGCAGCGTCTCGAAGCGTGTCCTGGTGCCGACGAGAAATGCACTCAGCGCTTTCGGTTGATCCTCGAACACGTTGATCGGTGGCACGTATTCCGGCGCCGACGCGCCAGGCATGACAGGCTGTGCGCTCGCCTTAAGCATTGTTGGTGGCGCACCGGCACCAGGCATCACCGGCGCCTCGGCACCGTGCATCGCCTCGATGCCATCGAGCGTCACGAACAACGCGCGATCGAGCGGCGTGAACGTCTGCTGCAGAATACCGACGACCGTGAACGGATGTGAATCATGATCTCCGAGTCCGGCGACGGCATTCAGGCCATGTCCCACCGTCACTTTCGTTCCGAGCACATATCCAAGTCGTTCCGCCACTTCGCTTCCCAGCACCACATCACTCGGCGTCGCGATCACTTTACCCTGCGCGAACGACAGCGTGCCGGCGCTGCGATAGCGCCAGTGTTCGAACAGGCCTGGCGTGGTACCGATCACGCGAAAGCCGCGATGCGAATCGCCGATCGCGAGCGGTACTGTCCATTTGATTGCCGGATGCTTCGCCCACTCCTCGTACACGCTGAATGGCACGCTGCCCGTTGGCGAACCGATGCCGAAGACAGCGCCGAGCAGCAGTTGCAGCGTGCCACCGCGCGCGCCGACCACCAGATCGGTGCCTTTGATGGTGCCGGTGAAGCTTTCGCGCATGCCGCGACGCGCCTGTTCGACGCCGAGTAACAGCGTGATGCTCAGCGCGACTGCGGCCACGGTGAGCAGCGACGTCACAGGCCGGTTTCGCAGCGAGCGCCACGCCAGCGAGAAGAGCATCCTCATGCGGGCACACTCATGCGGGCACACTCATGCCGCGTCGGCGCGAGCGGCGCGATTCAGTGTCGGCAATGACAGCTGCACGTCGAAGCGCGCGCCAAGCGCGGCGTCGTGACTCACGAACAGCAGCGTCGCGTGGGCACCTTCCACGCTGCTCGCGAGCAGTGCCAGAAACGCGTCGCGGCGATCGGTGTCGAGCGAAGATGTTGGTTCGTCACAGATCACCAGCTCGGGAGCGGCGAGCAGCGCGCGTGCCGCCGCAACGCGTTGCTGCTGACCGACGCTGAGTGCCGTCGACTGCTGCTGCAGCAGATCCGAAATATCGAGCTGCGCCGCCACATCCTGAATCGCCGCGTCGAGTGTGGTGTTGCCGAGCCGGGCGCGGCGGCGTGCATCCAGTCGGCAGGGCAGCGCGATGTTGTCGTACGCGCTCAGATACGGAATCAGGTTGAACTGCTGAAACACGTAGCCAATGTGCTCAGCGCGAAAGGCGTCGCGCTGCGACCCGCTCATGGTCGCCAGATCGCGATCGAGCACGCGCACTGAGCCGTTCGTGGCCTGCAATACGCCGGCGAGGATGCCCAGCAGCGTCGTTTTACCGCAGCCGCTCGGGCCGTGAAGGAACACGCGGCTGCCGCGCGAAATCTCGAGCGCCGGAATGTCGATCACGCGCGGGCCGGTACCGTACGAGAACTGGAGCGAGTCGATTGCGATAGCGGACCCGGGGCGGCCCGGTGCCGTCACTTCTTCACGTACGGCGACACCTTCTGGCCTTTGATCGTGAACCCGGCCGTGCCGTACAGGCTTTCGACGAGATCGATGCTCAACGTGCCTTCGAGCCAGATGGCTTCGAATAGATCGAGGCGCACCTTCTGCCGGCCTTCCATCTCCACCAGCACCATCTGATTCGCCGGCGGCGGCGGCGTGTGCACGCAGGCGCCGTAGTACGGCACCAGCAGGAACTCGGCATCCTCCTGGCTTGCATCGTCCAGTGGCACCACGTAGCCGGCGATGCGCACCACCTGACCGCTGAGCGCCTTGAGCGCAGGGAGCACAGCGCCGGTCTGCGGATTCATGCCGCCAAGCGTGCGCCAGTCGATGAGCACCGGATCGGCCAGGGATCCGGCGCCACTGAACGTCAGATTTAGCGTGATCGACGGCGTTGTCGACGCCCACGGATCGCCGAGCGGCGCGTGGAGCGCGAGGATGGCGGCGAGCGCGAGTGGCGTCAGGGGCATGGCGGGGACTCTCGAGGTCAGGTTCGGGACGCCGGAATATCACGACGACCGAGGGTACACCGGGAGTACGGGGATCGGCGTGGCGGCGCTGATCGGTTGCCTTGAATGCTGCGGGGGTTGCGAGCACCGTGATGCAGATTTGCGATCGTCACGTCCAGTACTACACATCCACCCGGAGCGCGACGCGCATGTCCAACCGATCGTCCCCCGTACCGCTGCCGCACGGCCCGCCGCAGGCCATCTGGTCGAGGGAGGAGTTCGCCGAGCGTGCGGTGATACACGCCCGCGAACGATTGCTCACAGCGTGCGAGGCAATCGCCATGATCGGCGGTCTGGCCGCGCATTGGAAGAACTCATGGACGCCGCAGCTCTCGTTGACAGGCGCCGTAATCCAGGATGGATCGGCCGGTGCCGGCGACCAGGCTGCACATGTGCTTCCAGGACAGATTCTTATAGATGGAAAGGCGCCTTGGTCGCTCGCGAGTGGCGACCGGGCCATCGCGGCGTTCCTCGCTCGATTCGAGGTGACGGCCGCGGTACCTGCCGCGTTTAACCGCGCCGACAGCCAAGCGGAGACGGCGGGATTGAAGAGTGCGTTCCTAAGCGCGTGCGAGCGCGCCTGGGCTTGCGTTGCGCGCGGGAATCGGGAGCTGACGCCGGTCTTCGCCACCTTCCTCGAGGACGCGAGCCGTGCGTTCGAGAGGGCCGAGATGTCGAAGCGCGAGCGGAGTAACGCCGCGACGCGGCTCGGCGACTCGAGCGCGAGCGACGAGCGCCTGTACGAGAGTCTGGTACTTCGCTTCTACCGCGTACACGGGGTCACGCCGAAGGAAGCCAGTCAGCGATTCAACATGGCGACATACCGCTCCTGAGCTGAGTCGCGCCCCACCGGATCAAGCGCCACGCACATCCGCCGCTCTACACCGAACGCTGCTGTGACCAAAGCTCCATTCGGCTGTCATGGGGGAGATAAGGGGCCGCCAACCCACCCGTTGGGCGGGTCCATCATGTCTGACCCTGTCCCGCATGGCATCGATTCAGCTTCCGACACCGCTCTTTCTGACGGCGCAGCGCCTGAACACGCTGGAGCCACGAGCGCAGTTGTCGGTGCGTGCAGCGGTCCTGTACGCGCTCGCCTATGCGGCGATGCTGTTGTTCGACGCTCCGAACATGCTGCTGCACGTGATGCTGGTACCGCCGTGCATGTTCGCAGCGTGGTTTGCCGGCGAAGCCGCGCGCCGCACGGCCGACGGCCGGACGCGATTCGCATGGCGCCTCGTATCCCTCGCGCTCCTCACTCAGGCACTCGGCGACGGCGCCTGGACGTACTTCGAAATCATTGGCCGCACCACGATGTGGGATCGCTGGAGCCACATCCCGCAGATGCTCTGCGCACCGCTGTGGCTGGCGGCGGTGCTGACATTTCCGCGTGGTCAGCGCTCGCAGGCTGACGCGACCCGATTCACCCTCGATGCACTGACGGTTATATCCGCCGCCGCGATGGTAACGTGGCACTTCATTCTCAGCCCGCTGCTGCTGGACATGCTGTACGGCCGCGAGGACATGGAGATCTACACGATCTACGCCGGCCTCGACCTGATCACGCTGACGGCGGCCGCGTCGATGCTGCTGCAGGATCCGGGCAAAACGCTGCGTCGCAGCTCGTGGTGGATCGGAACCGGTTTGATGGTCGGCTTCGTGGCCAACACGGCGTGGTCATCGCTCGCACTCCGATACGCGCCCACGATAGCGCAGGTGACGGATGTGCTGCGCATCGGCGGATACCTGATGATCGGACTCGGCACCTGCGTAGGCTGGGCTGACGCGCGCGGCATAGCACCGGGCGGGCGTGGTGCGCAGCTGCGCGCGCGCTTCAGCATTGTGCCGTACGTCGCCGTGGCAATGGGCTACGGCCTGCTGTTCGTGATGGCGCTGCGGGAGACGTATCGCATCACCGATCTGGTGGTCGGCGCGGTGATCCTGACCGGGCTTGTGATGGCGCGTCAGCTCACGGCCGTGCGCGAGAACATGCGGCTTTACATCGAACAGACGGCGAAAGAAACCGAGGCCCGTTTCCGCTCGCTGGTGCAGCATTCGTCGGACGTGTTCGCGATTCTCGATCCAATGGGCATCATCCGCTACGTGAGTCCGGCCGCCGAGCGCGTGTTCGGCACCTCGGCGGACCGGATGCTGAATCGCACGCTGGGCGAGTTGGTGCACGAAGCCGATCGCGCCGCGTACGAAGCGCACTTTTCCGCATCGCTGATGGGCAGTTCGTCCACCAGCCACATCGGCTGCCGGATGATCCGCACCGATGGCGAATGGATGCGCACGGAAACCGTTGCCACAAACCTGCTCGCCGATCCGAATGTGAACGGCATCGTACTCACGATCCGCGACGTCACCGAGCGCGTGACACTGGAAGAGCATCTCCGCCATCAGGCGTTGCACGATCCGTTGACGGGCCTGGGCAACCGGGCGCTGTTTCAGGATCGCGTCGCGCACGGTCTGGCCCGCGCCGAACGCAACAACGACGAAGTGGCAGTGGTCTTCCTCGATCTCGACAACTTCAAGGAAATCAACGACTCGCTCGGCCACGCGGCTGGTGACGCGGTCCTGGT
>JANMWU010000778.1:0-2749 GCA_031380785.1 Gemmatimonadaceae bacterium | reverse complement strand
ACGCCTTGTCGAGCAGTGAATCGAACGAGAACACGATATCCACCGTGGCATTCGGTACCACATGCAGATGCCCCCGCTGCAACAACCACGAGGTGTCACGCCGGAAGAACGCCTGCTCGGCGATGCTGTACGTGGTGGGCAGCGACGGACCGGTACCAAGACGCTCGACCTCGACGTTCTCGATCATGTTCCGCGATGCATGCAGCGCGCCGACTTTGTAGGTGCGATTCTCGCTGGTCGAAAAGGCGAAGTTGTACCGCTCGCCGGTGTCCTTGAACTTCTGCTCCTGCAGCAGGTTCAGCTTCTTCTGATTGAGTGGCGGGATGATACCGTTGAGCGAAAAGCCTATGCCCATGGCGAATACCGCGCCAAGCACAAGCGGGCGAATGAATCGGTGAAATGAAATTCCGCTGGCTTTCGCTGCCGTGATTTCAGCGTAGCGCGTGAACGAGCTGACGGTAAAGACGGTCGCGAACAATACCGCCGCCGGCAGCACCTGAAACATCGTTTCCGGCACGCCATACAGATAACTGAGGCCGATGTCGGTGGCGGGAATCTGCCGCTGCAGATAGGTGTCGAGCTTCTCCGTCAGATCGACGATCACGATGATGACCGGAAAGCCGAACGCCGTCACGAGAAAAATTCGCAACCACTCCCTGAGCACGTAGCGATCGAGTGCGCGCATGCGTCAGCGGTCGACTGCGGGGATCGGCGCACTGCGTCGTGCGGAGGATCGCAGTGCAGCAAACCAGCCGCGAATCCTGTCCTTCACGTCGTCCATGTCACCGCCGCGCGCCGTACTGCCTTCGTGACCCATGCGCAGGAAGAGGCCGATTCCAACCACGGTGAAAATGACGTTCGCGGCCCACATTGCCACCCAGGGTGGAACCAGTCCGTCATCAGCAATGGATTCGCCGGCGATGAGGCAGACGTAATACAACGCGAACACGCCGAGACTGACGCCGATCACCATGCCGACGCCGCCGCGCGGAAAACGCAGCGCGATGGGAGCGCCAAGCAGCACGAAGACGATGCAGGCCACGGCCAGCGAAAACTTCTTGTGGATCTCGACTTCGTATTGCGACCAGGTGGACTTCGCGATGCTCGCGCGCTGAATCGTCTGCTCGACGATCGAGCCGATACCACTGGATGCCATCGAGGGTGTCACCGTGGCCACAGGCAGCAGCGACTGGTGATCGTCGACGGTTGCGCCCACTGACGGGGCCACGGCTGGCGCCGATGCCGCCGCGGCGGGCGTCGGCGTCGGGACGTGAATCGGCAGCGGTGCGGCTATCACCGGTGCGGCCATTACCGGCGCGGCCATTACCGGTGCGGCCATTACCGGCGCGGCCATTACCGGTGCGGCCACTACCGGCGCGGGCAGTGCCGGCGCCACCCTGGAGGTTTCCGCGGCCGGCTTCACGCCCGCCGGCACGATGCGTGTGCTCACGTCATTGGGTTTCACGACCGGCGCAATGGTCGGACTGGCCGTGAGTGGCGCATTGGTGGGTTTGCCGCGCAGAAAATGGGTCGTGTCGCCCCGCTTGAAAAACGCCGTCAGCGCCACCGTCGCTTCGCAGTAATAGCGTCCGATGCCCGGTGACGATTTGCGCAACGAATCAATCGGCGTCAGCGAGTCGACGATTCCGCGTGTCAGCGCCTTCAGCGCACGGGTCTGCATCATCGCTGACTGATGTGTCTCCCGATATAAATCCCGCTCGGCCCCGTACACCTGCGCCTGCATTTCGCACACACCCATCTCGCGCTCGGACTTGTAGTTGTCGGCGCTGTCACGCGAGAAACTGTTGGCCACACCGCGCACCGTGATGCGGTCCGTCGCGTACGACAGTCGTGACAGTTCCGTTGGCGTTGCGGTGGGAATTTCCGTCATCGTGCCGTGGAAGAGCAGCAGCGACATGTCGCCGGTGCCTGGCATAAGTGCAAGATCGCCGCTGTCGGCGACAATGGTTCGGCGCTTGCTGCCGTCGCCGAAGTCATAGATGACGACGTCGTGCAAGCGGTTGCGGGCCTTGTCGATGCGGGTGGCGCGCAGAAAGAGGCGGCCAGGCACGACGTCGTTGATAACCTGCTCACGCAACGCAAACGTCGGCTTGGTACGGGCGATGTCGGTCTGCAGAATGCGCAGCCGATGATTCGCGGCCGGCAGGATGTAGTCGTTGAAGTACACCATGCCAATGGCAAGCACGGTCGCACCGCCAAGTACCGGCGCGAGGATGCGTGACATCGAGACGCCGCTCGCCTTGAGCGCTGTGATCTCGCTTTCAGATGCAAGACGGCTGAACGCATACAGTACCGCAACCAGCACCGCCATCGGCAACGTCATCGCCACCGTGAACGGAAGCGCCAGCCCGAAAAACTCGGCAATAACTGATGCCGGCAACCCTTTACCGACGAGATCCCCGAATCGCTTGGCGATGAAGTTGAGCAGCAGGAGCGACGTCAACGCCGTGAGCGCAAACGCGAGCGGACCAAGATGCTCGCGGAGGACGTAGCGACTGAGGATCTTCACGGTGCGGGGACGGGGAGGTGCAGCGGGATGCCGTCGGGTCGTATATTCGACGGCCCTGACGCTCGATTCAAGCCTAATTGTGACACGGGTTTAAGTGTCGGGTTCCGCGAATGGTGCCGGCAATCGCGCCATGAAGTACGACTGGCCCGGCGCCGTCGGACCTCTGCTCACTTTTCGGTGTTTCCGCCACTCATGTCGCTTCGCCGAGTCATTTCGATA
>JANMWU010000657.1:0-2051 GCA_031380785.1 Gemmatimonadaceae bacterium | reverse complement strand
ACGCTGGTGCGCCTCGCCAAGGAAGAGGAAGGCGTCGGCATCTCGGCCGGTGCGCATCTCGCGGGAGTGAAGTCCGTGATGCTGATGCAGAACCATGGATTTCTGCAATCGATCAACGGCATCGTGTCATGCGCGCAGCTGTATCGGATTCCACTGCTGATGCTGATTTCACATCGCGGCTGGTTCGGCGAGCGCGATCCGTGGCAGACCGAGGGCGGGCTGGTGACCATTCCGGTGCTGGATGCGCTGCGTATTCCGTACGACACACTCGAGTCGCGCGATCATGTCGCGCACCGGATTGCGAAAGCGCTCACACTCGCCCACGCCACCAATCGTCCGGTCGCCCTGTTGCTTGGTCGTGACCTGATGTGGGAGGACGCATGAAGCGCATCGAGGCCATTCAGGCCGTGTACGATCGGCTCAGCGACTGCATCGTCGTCACGATCATGGGCGCCGTCGCGGCCGAACTGCAGTCGCTTGGACACAAGCCGAACTTTTTTTATCTGCAGCATGCGATGGGACTGGCGAGTTCAGTCGGGCTTGGAATTGCATTGAGTAAGCCGCAGTGCCAAGTGGTGGTGTTCGATGGCGATGGCTCGGTGCTGATGAATCTTGGCGGCCTGACGACGCTCGCGCGTTACCGGCCGCGGAATCTCACACACGTCGTGTTCGACAACGAGTCGTTGCTGTCGGTCGGCGGATTTCCCACGGCAACCGCTACCGGCAGTGACATCGCCGGCATGGCCGCCGCTGCAGGCATTCCGCGCACATCAACCGTACGCACGCTGGATGATTTCGAATCGTCATTCCATGCGGCACTTGCGGCCGGTGACCTGACGACGCTTGTCGCCAAGGTCGAGGCCATCGGACCCGCGGCGTTCGTGACTGATCTTGGCCTGCTCGAAAACCGCTTCCAGTTCGCCCGTCACCTTCGCACGCTCTGAGAGGCGCACATGTCGCAACCCCTGACCCAGCTCATCGCCGCCCTTGCTGACGGCAGCGTGGAAGTCGTAGACCTCAGCATCCCACTCGGCCCCGACACACAGGTCATCGCACTGCCCGACATGTTCGCACCATCGCCGGGCGTCACCATCTCGCAGATCTCGCGTTACGACGATAAGGGTCCCGGCTGGTACTGGAACACCATCACGATGGGCGAGCACACCGGCACGCACTTCGATGCGCCGGTGCATTGGGTGACGGGGAAGGATTTGCCGCAGAACGCTACCGACACCATTCCGGTGAAGCGTTTCGTTGGACCCGCGTGCGTGATCGACATCACTCGCGAATGCGCCGCCGACAATGATTTTCTCCTGACGCCCGAGCACATCATCGGCTGGGAAGCGAGTTACGGCCGCATTCCGCAGGGCGCGTGGGTGCTGTTGCGCACCGACTGGAGCAAACGATCCGGCGCGGCATTTCTGAACGCCGATGGCGACGGACCGCACACGCCCGGCTTCCATCAGCGCGCCTCCGAGTTTCTGGCGCGCGAACGCGACATCCTCGGTGTCGGTGTGGAGACAATCGGAACTGATGCGGGCCAGGCTGGCCGTTTTACGCCGCCATTTCCGAATCACACCATCATGCACGGGGCGGGGAAATTCGGACTCGCGTCGCTTGCCAATCTCGACCGATTGCCGGCCACGGGAAGCGTGGTGATTGCGGCGCCGCTCAAGCTGGTGAATGGGAGCGGGAGTCCGTTGCGGGTGGTGGCGCTGGTGGGGCGGTAGGGATTGCAATCGCCGCTGGCGCACGATGATGTCAGCGTTCTCGCGCGCTGAAAATTCTATCGCGCATCCACATACGCCTCTTGCGCCACGAGGTCGGTGCGCAGGTGATTCACGGTGTTCTCCACCAGCCGGATCAGCTGCTCTGACGGTTTGCGACGTTCGGACACTGCCGTTGGTCGGTCGGCGACTCCGATGCGAAGCAGGATCGGAAACTGCTGCTCGATGAGATCGCGCGTCCGGCTCTCGACGACATAGTCGGTCCACGACTCCAGACGCGCCCGCTCAAAATGCGAACAGACAGTCGCGACGAAGCCGAAGACT
>JANMWU010000656.1:0-1900 GCA_031380785.1 Gemmatimonadaceae bacterium | reverse complement strand
GCACAGCCGGCGTAGGCACCGCCGCGGGTGACAACCCCGAAGCGCCACAGCAGTCAGCGGACATCGTGTTCAACATCGATGCGACGAGCACCTACGCCGTCTCGCGCTACATCTACGGCGGCAACTTCCTCGAGTCCGAGTCCACGTGGGGCGGAGCGACAACGCCGAGCGAAATGACTGTCAGTCGCATGGGCGGCAATCGCCTCTCGGCGTACAACTGGGAGACGAACTACAGCAACGCCGGGAACGACTTCGAATTTCACAACGATGCCTTCCTGAGTGAGAGCAGCCAGCCCGGTGATGCGGTGAAGACGCGCGCGGCAGCGGCCTTCGCCAAGGGTCAGGCGTTCCTCGCCACGGTGCCGATGCTCCCGTTTGTGGCAGGGGATCAGTGCGGCTGCAACGTCGGCACCACTGAGGCGGACAAGGCCACTCGATTCGCAACGCATTTCAAAGTGAACCGCGCGCTGAAAGGCAGTGCATTGTCAGCGTCGCCAAATAGCGATGACGCTTTTGTGGCGCAGGATGAATTCGTCTTCTGGTTCGAGAACGCTTTCCCTGGTCGGTCAACGCATCCGACGGCGCCGGTTTTTTTCTCGCTCGACAACGAGGTCGATATCTGGTCGTCGACGCACCGCGAGATTTACAGTGACCTGAATGACAACAAGAACACGCCGCATCTGCAGACATACCGTGGCCTGATCGATACCAGCATTGTGTTTGCGCGCGCGATCAAGTCGGTGCTCCCAAATGCTCTCGTCTTCGGACCGGCGGTCGCGACGTACGCCGGCATCGCGGTACTCGGCCGCTACCCGACGCCGGATCCGGAGTACGGCACGCAAAATTTCGTGGATGTGTATCTCGATCGCATGAAGGCAGCCGAGGCGACCAGCGGTCGCCGACTACTCGATGTGCTTGATGTGCACCACTATCCGGCGATCGGCACGCGCGGCGGCGAAATCACGAATGATTACGCGGCCCAGGACAGTGCCACGATCTGGGCGCGTGTCAACGCACCGCGCACCCTGTGGGACCCGACCTTCAATGAGAACACGTGGGTTTCCGGCGTAACGAATGGTCCGGTGCGACTGCTTCCCCGCCTCAACGCACAGATCGCGCAACACTATCCCGGCACGAAGCTGGCAGTCACGGAATACTATTTCGGCCGCGGCGGTGACATCTCCGGTGGTATCGCGGAAGCCGATGCGTTGGGCGTGTTCGGCCGTGAAGGTGTGTTTGCCGCGACGCTCTGGCCGCAGGCCGGTCTGTACGCGCAGCCCTGGGCGGGCGACGGCACCAAGGCGTATGCGTACGCCTTTGCCGCGTTCCGGATGTTCCGCAATTATGACGGTGCCGGAGGAAAGTTCGGCGACACGGGACTCAAGGCCACAACGACGAACGCCGAATTCAGTTCGATCTATGCCAGCCGTGACAGCGCCGGCAGCATCGTGCTCATCGCGATCAATAAGACCAGCACCATCCGGCCCGCGCGCATTGTGATCATGGGCGCGGATGGACTCAGGACAGGGAAAGTCTTCTCGCTCACGAGCGCGAGCCCGAAACCCCTTCGAAAGGCTGATCTCGATCTCACGGCGACGCCAGGCACAGTGACCTACCAGATGCCGGCCATGAGCGTCAGTACGATTGTTCTCTCGCCCTGAGTCGCAAGCTAGGAACTTACGTCCACGACCGGCCGGCGCGCGATTGATCGCACACGTTGCGCGCGAAGCAATCGCGCCGTCCGGCACAGAATCACCGCGAAACGCGGCCCCCGCACGAGGTACCGCCTCCACAGACGTTTCGGATCATGGGCAAGACGGTACGCCCATTCGAAACCGGCATTGGACATCCAGCGTGGTGCGCGCGTGATCTGCCCTGAAATGAAGTCGAGACTCGCGCC